>VAZU01000116.1:7147-9040 GCA_005884745.1 Alphaproteobacteria bacterium | reverse complement strand
ACGCTTCCCCGCGAGCAGGCCCAATCGATCCGGGCACCGACGCTGATCGCGGTCGGGACCAAGGATAGCGTGGCCGGCTCGGCGCAGGCGCTCGCCGCGATCATCCCGGGCGCCCAGGCGCTCGATATCCCCGGGCGCGATCATATGTTGGCGGTGGGCGACAAGGTGTTCAAAGCGGCGGTTCTGGCGTTTCTCGAGCGCAGGCCATGAGCGGCGCGCCCGCCAAGGCGATCTTCACCGGAGCTTCGGGCAACCGCCTGATCGCCGATGTGTTCGGCGAGAGCGGCCCCTCGGTGCTGNGGCGGCGGCCGGACGCGGCATGCCTGGCGGAAAACCGCGGAGCGCCTCGCGCCGAGGCCCGCCACATGGTCGCTGGCGACAGCAACGAAAACTTTTCGGCGGCAATCCTCGAGTTTCTCGGGCGAAACGCCGGGGGAGCCCCAGGCGGAACAATTCGCAAGTGAGTTCAGCTAGTTAGAACGGGCTGCCGAGACATCGATTCCGGAAGTTCAGCGCGTGCGCGGAACGACCTCGACATTCGCATCAAAACCTCGCGCTTGCGGGCCCGGAAACGCGGCCTTCGGGCTCGGGGCTGGCGGGGGTGAATGCCGCCGCCTACCTGTGCTACATACCCTTAAGTCCAAGCGGCCGGAGGCGTCATGGCGCAGCATCAGGCAAGGCTCAAGCTCGATACCGTAGACCCGGTATGGGAACGCATCCGCCACGAGGCGGAGGCCGTCACCCGCACCGAGCCGGAGCTTGCGACCTTCATCTATTCCTCGATTCTCCACCACGATGCGCTCGAAACCGCGGTGGTCCACCGCATCGCCCAGCGGCTCGATCGGGCCGACGTTTCCGGCGAGCTGATCCGCCAGGCCTATGCGGATGCGCTCGAGGACGATCCGACCATTGCCCAGGCGTTCCGGGCGGACATCGTCGCCACCGTCGATCGCGACCCGGCGACGCACCGATATCTCGAGCCGGTGCTGTATTTCAAAGGCTTTCACGCGATCCAAACCTACCGGCTGGCGCATTGGCTGTGGCAGCGCAACCGCAAGGACCTCGCCTATTATCTCCAGAGCCGCTCCTCCGCGGCGTTCCAGACCGACATTCATCCCGCCGCCCGGATCGGGCGGGGCATCTTCCTCGACCACGCCACCGGCCTCGTCGTCGGCGAGACCGCCGTCATCGAGGACGATGTTTCCATGCTCCACGGCGTCACCCTCGGGGGCACCGGCAAGCAGGACGGCGACCGCCATCCGAAAATCCGCCGCGGGGTGATGATCGGTGCCGGGGCGAAAATCCTCGGCAACATCGAGGTCGGCTGCTGCGCGCGCATTGCCGCCGGCTCGGTGGTGCTCCAGGCGGTGCCGCCGCAGAAGACCGTCGCCGGCGTGCCCGCAAAGGTCATCGGCGAAGCCGGTTGCCCGGAGCCGGCCCGTTTCATGGACCAGATCTTCGAAGATCTGTGAGCGGGATCGGGCGGCTGCGGGGGGAGACATCGGTGGACGTTCAGGAAATCCGCAAGATCGAAGCGTACCTCAAGCGCCTGTTCGGCAACGCCCGCATCCGGGTGGTGCCGCGGCCGAAGAAGGAGGATTCCGCCGAGGTCTACGTCGGCGAGGAGTTCATCGGCGTTCTGTTCGTGGACGACGAGGACCAGGAGCGCTCGTACAATTTTCAGATGGCGATCCTCGGCACCGATCTGGAGTAGCGAGAAACTCCGTAGAATGGGCAAGAGCGCGCGTAGCGCGCTTCTGCCCACCGTTTTGTTTGGCAGGCGATTCACGGTGGGCACGGCCCCGCAAATTTTGTCCTTACCTTGCGTCGAAAGCTCCGGGCGGGGCCTTTGCCCACCCTACGGCGTCTTTGTGTGCGGATTTCAGGAACTCG
>VAZU01000116.1:0-7130 GCA_005884745.1 Alphaproteobacteria bacterium | reverse complement strand
CGATCAGCCGATCGATCTCGGCGGAGAGCCGCCGCCAATCGACCAGCCAGTCGCGCGGAAACCGCACCGTGATGTCGGCCGCCTCCGCGAGCCGCCGTTCCAACAAGCAGATACCGGGCGTGGGTCCCGCGCCCGGCCGGCTGCAGCGTGCCACGAAATGCGCGGGCGCCGCCGGATCGTAGAACAGATCCTCGGCCTGGTAGGGCGTTCCGTCGCGAAAGCGGATCACGAGCAAGCCGTCGGGGCCGGCAAAGCGCCCGAAATCGAAATAGCGCGGATAGATGCTCTTGATCCGCTCCACCGGGCCGAGCGTGTCGTCGAGCGCCGCGATCGTCACGAACAGCCGATCGAGCGCGGGCAGCTCTTGCGAGGCGGCCGGCTTTGCCGCCGGATCGGGCGGCACCAATGCGGGCCATAAAAACACCAGATCGAGCCGGCCCTGCGCGCCGGCGCGGCGTTGCAGCGGAAGGCGGATCGCCGCCGGCGGCACATTGAAAACGAGGCCGCCGACGCTGATCGGCAACGATGGCGCGTCGGGCGCGCTGCTCGGCCCCGGCCAGCGGAGCACCAGCGCGAGCGTGGCGGCCAGCACGGCGAGCGACGTGCCCATCGCCAGGGCGAGGATGAACCCATGACCGCCGCGGCGGTTCGTCCGGCGCGAGCCGGATCGCACGCGAGCGCTCATGGGTTTTCATCTCTCATACCGGTGCGCTCCGGGCGCTTCGCGACATCGCCTCGGCCCCAGCGAGGACGAATCGCTGCGGCAAGTATGGCCGTTCGCAATCGAGGTGTCAGCGATGGGGCGTCCGGATGCCGCCGAACATGTCTCGGCGGTGCGGATGCGCGCTGCCGCTCCCTTGCGGGCCTCGCCTCGCCAATGGCGGCACGCCGTGGCAAGGTCTTGGCGCAGCAGGGAGAGCGGCAATGCCGATCTATGAGCTCGAAGGCCAGGCCCCGGATCTTCCGGAGGAGGGGCATTATTGGATCGCCGATACGGCGGTCGTGATCGGGCGCGTGCGGCTCGAGCGCGACGTGAGCGTGTGGTTCGGCTCGGTGCTGCGCGGCGACAACGAGTGGATCGAGATCGGCGAGCGCTCCAACATCCAGGAGAACTGCACGCTGCACACCGACATGGGATATCCGCTCACGGTAGGGCCCGAGTGCACCATCGGCCACAACGTCGTGCTCCACGGCTGCGCCGTCGGCGCGCACAGCCTGATCGGGATGGGCGCGACGCTGCTCAACGGCGTCAAGATCGGTCGCTACTCGATCGTCGGTGCCGGCGCGCTCATCACCGAAGGCAAGGAGTTCCCGGACCATTCCCTGATCGTCGGCGCGCCGGCGCGCGCGTTGCGCACGATCGACGACGCCGGGATCAAGCTGATCGATTGGAGCGCCGAACTCTACGTCGGCAACTGGCGCCGCTACACCGCCGGCCTCAAGCGCCTGCGCTGAGGCTTGGAGCGGCCCCCGAAAAAGGTGCGGCCGGCCCTGGGGAAGGCCGGCCGCGCGCGGACCCGGTCTGGGGACGGGGAGGGGTGGGGACGTGACCGGGTACGCGGAGCTCCAGCTCGAGAAATTCAGCGCGACGTTGCGGTGGCGGCGGACGGGCGCGGGTCGCCGAGCGAGACCCACACGTTGGGGTCGGACTGGGATTGCCGCTTGACGAAGCGGTAGCCCGACTCCGACCACAGCACGATCGCCTCGTTCTGATTGTCGAGGACGAAGTCGCCGCGGTCGGTCCTGACTGTCAGCACCGCGTGACCGTCGCCGCTCGTCTCGCGAACGACCGTGATCAGCAGCGCCTCACGCGGCCAGCCGGCCTCCATCAGCATTCGCCGCTTGAGCAGCACATAGTCCTCGCAGTCGCCGTAACCGTCGTCGGGATAGGCCCATTTCTCGACCACGCCGTAATGCTCGAGGTCGGTCATCGGCCTGATATTGGCGTTGACTGCCTGGTTGATGCGCACGAGGTCCCGCCACAGCCGAAGGCTAAGCACCACGCTGCGCGGTTCGCTCGGCGCGACCTTGCATTCGCTCACATGCTCGGCACAGAACTCCACCCATCCGATCGGCGGGCGCGTGATATCGCCGACGGCGGCGTAGAGCAGCGGCTCTTGGGCCACGCCCGGCCGCGGACCAGAAAGTATTGCTAAAGCAACGATCCAGCCGAGGCGCAGTATTACTCGCCAAAAGCACTGCATTCGTGGACCCCTTCCTCCCGGACGGGTCCTCTTTCGCACAAAGCATTTGCATCGCCGCTAAGTTCTATGCGACAGTTTTACCTAAATTTGTGAGGCTATGTCGGCAGGAATACTTATCTTTTGCTTACGGCACTAGATAAAATTTGAACGAATGCAACACCCTGTCATGGCATGCATTCACCATGAAAGCCTACGCGGTGCCGTGGCCCGCGCGGGGCACCGCGACCCGGCGTTAAGCACGCGCAGTATCGATGTGACGTGAACGATGGGAAGGTTTTGCCGGCCCCTCGCGCCAAGCGCGATCCGCGGATTTTTAGGGGCTCGCGATGTTCTCTTCCAGGAAATCCGGGTGTTGGAGTCGCGTGAACTCGATGGCAAAACCGCCTTCGACGTGGCGCACGACGCGTCCCGGCGTCTTTCCGAGCGTGATCAAAGCACCGATCGGCGGGGCCGTGTCGCTCGCGATCGCGGCGCCCGAAAGCGACACATCCACGATCTGGCACGTGACCGAGGTACCGTTCGGCATGGTGACGGTCGAGCGCGGGTTGCGGGGCACGATGCGCTCATGTTCGCGATCGGCCGGCAGGCCCAGGATGTGCCGGTTGGCAAGCCAGGTGAGCTGGGCGGCGAGCTTGTCGCGCTTGCGCGGGGTTGCCGAAATCGACATGGCGAACCCGGTGGGAGACACCCGGGTGATCGCGCCTTCGAGCCGGCCGAGATGGTCGATATAGGCGACCACGCGCTGCCCCGGCTCGCCGGTCACCGGCGCCTCCACCGCAATGTCGCCGGGCGACATGTCCACGACTTGGCAGGGGAATTCCCGCCGATCCGCGAGCATGTAGCGACCCAGCAGATTGACGCGCACGCGCTGAAACCGGCGTCGCTCGTCGTTGAGTGGGAGGACGTCGAGAAGCTTCTGCAACACGGGTCTGGCGCCTTGTTCGCCGATCCGCACAGCTTATGCGCACGTGGTTAAAGGGCCGTTAGCTCGGCCAAATCGCTTGCTCGATCAGCAAGCTGGGCGATCACGACGCGCCGCCGTCGAGGACGACGAACCCGTGCGGGCGCGACGCCGGGACGAGGCGGGGCAGCCCGTTCGTTTCGGCGGCCGGCCCCAGGTGTCGCCAGGCGCGAAGCTGCATGCCTTCGACACGAGCCGAACCGATCCAGAACGGCGGCTCGAATGGCGCGAGCGCACCGATCATCCGCAATTGTCCGCGGCCGCGATGGCGCAACGGCAGCAACAGCAATTCAAGATCCGCTCGCAACCCCTCGCGCGTTCGAGCGCTGGCGCCGGCGACCACGCCCACCATCTCTTCCGCGACCAAGGCGAGAAGGTCGCGAACCGCGGCACGGTCCTGCTGCTCCCAAAGCCCGATGAAAGTCTCGCCTTTGAGCTCGCGGCCGAAGAGCGCACAGACGCGCGTCCCGGCCAGACGAAACGCGGGGGCCGCATCGGCATCCCGGCCGAGCAGGAAAGCGTCCCCGAGCGCTTTGCGGATTGCGCTGGGGTCGATGTCGGCGCGTTCGGGTGCCATGCGCGCGCCACGCCGATCGCGCCAATGAGCGAATAATTCCCGGCTCGAAGCGTGTTTCATCGCCGTCGGTGTCCCACTTCTTGATCGGAAGCGACCGGATTGTCTCAGTTCGGGACAGCGCGTCGCTGCAATCGATTGTCCGGGTCCCGAGGAGCAGGGGCCGTGCCGGGCGCAGCGTGCATCCGGGCGATGCTGGTGCGACTGCGGGTTAGCGTTACCGGACGGCCGAGCTAGGCGGAAAATCCGAGCGCTTTACCGGTCCATCGCCGCCGCGATGCTTGCCGGGCGGCAGCTTGCGGCCTATCTCAGCGGCGGGCGCAGAGAACGAGCACCGGTTTTGAAATCAGCTTCTGAACCGATGTTCAATGTACCGCGCGTGGTCGCGGCAACGGTCGCGGTGCTTGCTTCGATCCACGCCATTCGCGAGTTCATCCTTCCCGAATCCGCGGATCTCGCGGTGCTTGCGTGGTTCGCCTTCATTCCCGCGCGCTATGATCCGACGCCGCTCGTCGAGGCTTATCCGGGCGGCATGGCGGCCGACGTCTGGACGTTCGTGACCTATGCGCTCTTGCATGGAAGCTGGCTGCACCTCGGCCTGAATGCGATCTGGCTGCTGGCATTCGGAACGCCGGTTGCCCGCAGATTCGGCGCTGTCCGCTTCCTGAGCTTCTTCGCGATGGCCGCGGCAGCCGGCGCGATCGCCCATCTCGTCTCTCACACCGCGGAGCGGGCGCCGATGGTCGGAGCTTCTGCGGCAATCTCCGGATTCATGGCCGCCGCGATCCGTTTCGTATTTCAACCGGGCGGTCCTCTCGACCTGTGGCGCGCGCGGGACGGGCTTCCGCATCTGGTGCCGGCCGCCCCCTTGCCGGCAGCGCTGCGCGATCCGCGCATCCTGGCATTTCTCGCGGTCTGGTTCGGGCTGAACCTGCTGTTCGGCATCGGATCGCTGCCGATTTTCGACGGCGGGCAGCCGGTCGCCTGGCAGGCGCATGTGGGTGGTTTTCTTGCCGGTCTTTTGGCGTTTGCGGCGTTCGATCCGATCGGACCGGCGCCGACCCGCGGCAGCGAAGCGCAATCCGAGCCTTCCGCCCCGGCAACGACCCCCGGCCAGAATTGATCAGTATTGCGCGGCGGGGGGCTTGCCGCCGCCACGTTTGCGTCCGATCATGACGCCGAGGCGCCTGGTATCGAACGGCCGCGGGTTCGCAGGGCGCGCGTTTGGCGACGCACGATCTCCCGCGTTCGGTACATGGGCCGTCCGACTTTGGGAGGATGCCCATGACGGTCAAAGCCATCTTGTCCCGCAAAGGGAACGACGTCATCACGATCGAGCCGACGGTCACGCTGTCGGCTGCGGTAAACATCCTGGCCGAGCATCGCATCGGTGCCCTGTGGTGGTCGCGGGCGCCGACGAGCAGGTGGCCGGCATCTTGTCGGAACGTGACATCGTACGCGCGCTCGCACAGCGCGGGCCCGGCGCGCTGCAGGAAGCCGTCGGACAGGTGATGACGCGCAGGGTCGTGACCTGCACGGAATCCGACACGGTAGCCGCGCTCATGGAGCGGATGACCCAGGGCAAGTTCCGCCACCTGCCGGTGGTGGAACGCGGCAAGCTTGTCGGTCTCGTCTCGATCGGCGACGTGGTGAAGCATCGGCTGGGCGAGATGGAGCACGAATCGAACGCGCTCCGGGAATACATTCTGACCGCGTGATCGCCCGAGGTTCGCGGGCGCGGATCCGACCGGAACCGATTGCCTCAGGCCGACGCGAGCGCGGCGATGGCCTTGACGAGCGGTTCGAGCGCGCGTTCGGCGGCCTCCGCACCGAGCGCGATCGCTTCCTCGGCGCGGTGAAATTCGAACAGACCGATGCGGCCGAGCTGCGGGTTGATCATCACGTCGGCAGGGTCGCCGGCAAGCCGCGAGCGCGCGATCCGATCCTGCATGACATTGAAGGCTTCGATCATCACCGTGGAGATTCCGGGACGTCCCGGCCGGCCGAAGTGCTGACGCTTGAGGAACTGCTCGGCGCCGAACAGGCCGCGCAGGCCGCCCAGGCCGCGCTGCTGCCGCGTCTGCGCATCGAGGCGCTCGTCTTCGGCATCCGAGCCGTGGCTGGCGATCGTCATCCCGCGCCCGAACAGATCGGCGTTGAGATTGACGGCGATCACCAGGCGCGCGCCGAGCGCCCGGGCCGCCGCGACCGGCACCGGATTGACCAGGGTGCCGTCGACCAGCCAGCGCCCGCCGATGCGCACCGGGGAAAAAATGCCAGGCAGCGCATAGGAGGCCCGCAAGGCATCGACCAGGCGGCCGCGGGTCAGCCAGATCTCATGACCGGTGCCGATCTCGGTGGCGATGGCCGCAAAGCGCAGCGGCAGATCGTCGATGGCGAGATTTCCCAGCGTTGCGTCGAGGCGCTCCGCCAACCGGCGCCCCCAGATGAGCCCCGAGCCGGACAAGTTGATATCGAGATAGCTCAAGATATTGCGGGCGGTGAGGCTGCGTCCCCATTGCTCGAACGCGTCGAGATGGCTGGCCGCATAGCAGCCGCCGGCGACGGCCCCGATCGAGGTCCCGGCAATGACATCCGGCGCCAGCCCTTTGCTGACCAGGGTGCGGATCACCCCGATGTGAGCGAAGCCGCGCGCCGCCCCGCCGCCGAGCGCCAAGCCGATCGTCGGCCGCGGCGGCGGCGCGGCATCCTGGTCCGCGGCGGCGGCCCGGTCCCCGTTCTTTCGCCCGGTCAGAAAATCCAGCAAGGCAGCCGACCTTTCTCAAGCGCCGGAATCATGAAGCCCGCGCGCTTCGATGACAAGCGCGACGGGCTTTCATGGTGAAGTTCGCACATAAACTACACGCAGTGACACGACGATGACAATCGCCATCGGCTGCGGCCATTTCACCGACTCGACTCGCATAAAGACAACGTCGGTGGCCGGTCAACGTTCCCGGCGGCGCCGGCGATCACGGCCGTCGCGGCTGTCGTCCTGCGGGTTCGGCGAGCCGCGGCGGGAGGGCGGCCTCGGGCACGCTGGGCCGAGCCATGCGGAAGACTGCATCGACGACGGCATATTCGTCATAGCCGCAGCGGGCGACCGGCCTCATGGCCGCGGTATCGAGCCGGCCGCCGGCGATGAAGCGATCATCGATATGCACGCCGACCACTTGGCCGAATACGACGTGACGGTCGATGGAATCGCCGGCGATGTCCTTGAGCGACACTGTCTGCAGCACCCGGCATTCCATCGCGCAGGGGGCCTCGGCGACGCGCGGCGGGCGCACCAGCCGGCACGGCGCAGGCGTCAGGCCGGCCGCGCGCAATTCGTCGACGCCGCGGAGAAACGGGGCCGAGGTCAGGTTCATGGCCAGCCGTAGATCCCAGG
>VAZU01000115.1:554-18694 GCA_005884745.1 Alphaproteobacteria bacterium | reverse complement strand
CTCGTGGATCACCACGTTGTCGCGAATCAGCCGCACGTTGGCGCCGCGCTCGACCGTGCCGTCGGTCACGCGGCAGCCCGCGACCTTGCCGACCTTGGACACGTTGAAGATCTCCAGGATCTCCGCGTTGCCCAGCGTGGTCTCGCGCAGCGTCGGCGGCAATAGCCCCGACATCGCTTTCTTCACGTCATCGACGAGATCGTAGATGATGTTGTAGTAGCGGATCTCGATTCCGGCGTGCTCGGCGGCTTCGCGCGCCTCCTTATGGGCGCGGACATTGAAGCCGATGATGGCCGCGCCCGCGGCTTCCGCGAGCGTGACGTCGGATTCGTTGATGCCGCCGACCCCGGAATGGATGATGCGTGCGGCGACCTCCTCGGTGCCGAGCTTGTCGAGCGCGCCGACGACCGCCTCGACCGAGCCCTGCACGTCGCCCTTGATCACCAGCGGGAACTCCTTGCGGCCCGCGGTCCTGAGCTGAGTCATCATCTGCTCGAGCGAGCCGCGCAGGCCGGCCGTGCGCGCGACCAGCATCTCGCGCTTCTGCCGCGCCCGGTACGCCGTCACCTCGCGGGCGCGGCCCTCGGTCTCCACGACTGCGAGCCGATCGCCGGCTTCGGGGGTGCCGCTGAAGCCGAGCACCTCGACCGGGGTGGAGGGACCCGCGGCCTCGACCGCGGCTCCGGCGTCGCTGACCAGCGCCCGCACCCGGCCCCACTCGGCGCCGGCGACCACGAGGTCGCCGAGCCGCAACGTGCCGCGTTGCACCAGCACGGTCGCGACCGGCCCGCGGCCGCGATCGAGCTTCGCCTCGATCACGGTGCCCTCGGCGGGACGCGCCGGATTGGCCCTGAGCTCGAGAATTTCCGACTGCAGCCCGATGGTCTCGAGCAGGCGGTCGAGGTTGATCTTCTTGGTGGCGGAGACTTCGACGTCGAGCACGTCGCCGCCGAGCGATTCGACCTGAATTTCGTGCTGCAGCAACTCGGTGCGCACCCGCTCCGGCTTGGCGTCGGGTTTGTCGATCTTGTTGATGGCGACGATGATCGGCACCTTGGCGGCCTTGGCGTGATGAATGGCCTCGACCGTTTGCGGCATGACGCCGTCGTCTGCCGCCACCACCAGCACGACGAGATCCGTCACCTTCGCACCGCGGGCCCGCATCGCCGTGAAGGCGGCGTGGCCCGGCGTGTCGATGAAGGTGATTTTCGCCCCCGAAGGCGCAGTCACCTGGTAGGCGCCGATGTGCTGGGTGATGCCGCCCGCTTCGCCCGCGGCGACTTCGGTCGAGCGGATCGCATCGAGCAGCGAGGTCTTGCCGTGATCGACATGACCCATGATGGTGACGACCGGCGGGCGCGGCACGAGATTCGCCGGATCGTCCGGCGCGTCGAACAGGCCTTCTTCCACGTCGGATTCCGCGACGCGGCGGACCGAATGCCCCATCTCTTCGGCCACGAGCTGGGCGGTATCGGCGTCGATCACGTCGGTGATCTGCACCATTTGCCCCTGCTTCATCAGCAGCCGGATCACGTCGACGGCGCGCTCGGCCATGCGGTTGGCGAGCTCCTGGATGGCGATGGCTTCCGGGATCGTCACCTCGCGGACGAGCTTTTCCTTGGGCTCGTTGGTGACCTGGCGCTTGAGCCGCTGCACGCGCCGGCGGAATGCGGCGTCGGAACGTTGGCGCTCCTCGTCCTCTTTCAGTGCGGTGACCAATGTGAGCCGGCCGCGCCGCTTCTCCGCGCCGGCACGGGGCGCCTTGGCGGCGGGGGCGGGGCGCGCGGCGCCGGCACCGCGGCGCGCGGTTCGCGGCGTCTCTTCCTCCTCCGCCTCGATGGCCGCGCCGCGCGCGCCGGGCGCCAATGCGGCCCGAGCGCTTCTTGGCCTCCTGCTCGGCCTTGCGCTTGGTCTCCTCTTCGTGGCGGCGGCGATCCTCCTCCTCGCGCTTGCGCGCCTCCGCGGCGTCGCGCTCCAGCCGCTCGCGGCCCTCGCGGTCGGCCCGGCGCCGCCCTTCCTCCTCGGCGATGCGGCGCTCCTCGGCCTCGCGGACGCGGGCGTCGGCGAGCGCGTGGGCCCGCGCGTTGCGTTCCTCGTCGGTGAGGGTGCGCAGCACGACGCCGGACGACTTGGGCGCCGCGGCCGGGCTCAACGCCGGGCTCTGCACCGCGGCGGGGCTGGCTGCCGACGCCTTGGGTTGCCGCGCCGGCGCGCGCTCCGCGACGCCGATCGGCTCGGCGGTCTTGGCTTCGCCCGGCGCCAACGCGCGACGCTTCACCTTCTCCACGACCACCGCCTTGCTGCGGCCGTGGCTGAAGCTTTGACGCACGACTCCCTGCTCGACGCCGCGTTTGAGCGTCAGCGTCTTGGTCGGATTGACGCTCAGCGTCTTTTCGCCGGTATTCTTCGTTTCAGTCATTCAAGTCCCAGTCCTGAGCGGGATGCCTGGATCCAGAGGTTCTCCAGGCAATCCGCACCAATGAAGCCTACGCGACTGCCGTTCCGGCAGCTCGGGTCTCCGGGACCCTGCTGGCACCTCCGCCGATCACGAGGCGCCGTGTCGATCCTCCGGAATGCCGGTCCGGAAGCGTTCGAGGCTGCGACAGCGCGCAAGAAAGCTGTCGCCGGCCCGGTCCGCGAGCAGGGCAGCATGTATCACATTTGCCCTGCCCAGTGCCAAATCCAATTGCGCCGAGCTGAATAGCTCGATGACCGGAATGCGCTCGGCCTGCGAGCCGGTCCGGCGCCTCGCCGCCGCCGCGATCTTGGCCAATCCGTCGGGGCCGGCGTCGGCCGCGTGGATGAGTGCGACGACGCCCGCCCGTTGCAGCGCCGCTTCGACCTTGGCGAAACCCGCGGCCAACGCTCCGGCCTTGCGGGCGATCGCCAGGGCATCCAAGGCCGAGCGCTCCAGCAAGGCCTCGACACGATCGGCGAGGTCCGGTTCGACCCGTACCTCGCGTTTGAAGGCGCGCGCCAAGGTCTTGCGTCGGATCGCCTCGGCAAGCGCCTGGCGCGTCGCCGTGACCCATACGCCACGGCCCGGCAGCTTGCGCTTGAGGTCGGCCACGACCTGCCCGTCGGGGCCGACGACGAACCGGATCATGTCCGTGGTCGGCTTGACGCGCCGGGTCGCGACACAAAGTCGCTCAGTGGCCGCGGCTTTCTTCCGCGGCCCGGCATCCATTGGGTCGACTGGAGCCAGCATGAACGCGATCCGCGCGCGGGTTTACCCTTGCACCTCCGTCGCTGGCGCGGGCTCCGCCTCCGGCGGAGGCGCCAAATCGGCGGCATCGACCCATCCGGCCTTGACCCGCGCCTGCATGATGATTGCCTCGGCGTCTTCGCGCGTGAGCTCGAAGCCGTCGAGAATGCCGGGATGGCGAACAGTCTCGCCGTCCTTGCGCTCACTCCAGCCGGAAACCTCGTCGGTCGCGCACCCGGCCAAGTCCTCGACCGACTTGACGCCATTCTCGCCGAACGCGACCAGCATGCGCGAGGTGACGCCGGGCACTTCCTTCAAGGCGTCCTCGACGCCGAGTTCGCGACGCTTGGCATCGAATTCCGCCTCGATGCGAGCGAGATAATCGCGCGCCCGCGTCTGCAGCTCCTGGGCGGTATCGGCGTCGAAGCCCTCGATCGAGGCGATCTCCTTCTCGTCCACGAAGGCGAGCTCCTCCACCGACGTGAAGCCTTCGGAGGCCAGCAGCTGGCCCACGACCTCGTCGACGTTGAGCGCATCCATGAACATGCGGGTGCGGTTCTCGAACTCCGCTTGGCGGCGCTCGGACTCCTCCTGCTCGGTGAGGATGTCGATGTCCCAGCCGGTAAGCTGCGACGCGAGGCGCACGTTCTGGCCGCGACGTCCGATCGCCAGCGAGAGCTGCTGGTCCGGGACCACGACCTCGATGCGCTCGCGCTCCTCATCGAGCACGACCTTGGCGACTTCGGCCGGCGCCAGCGCGTTCACCACGAAGGTGGCGATGTCCGGCGACCACGGAATGATGTCGATCTTCTCCCCCTGCAGCTCGTTGACGACCGCCTGCACGCGCGAGCCGCGCATGCCGACGCAGGCGCCGACCGGATCGACCGAGGAGTCGCGGGAGATCACCGCGATCTTCGCCCGCGATCCGGGGTCGCGCGCCACCGCCTTGACCTCGACGATGCTGTCGTAGATCTCCGGCACTTCCTGGGCGAACAGCTTCGCCATGAATTGCGGATGGGTGCGGGAGAGAAAGATCTGCGGCCCGCGGGCTTCCCGGCGCACGTCGTAGATATAGGCGCGAATGCGGTCGCCGTTGCGGAACACCTCGCGCGGCAGCATCTCGTCGCGGCGCACGATCGCCTCGCCGCGGCCTAGATCGACGACGACGTTGCCGTATTCGACCCGTTTGACGATGCCGTTGACGACGTCGCCGATACGATCCTTGTATTCCTGGTATTGCCGATCGCGTTCGGCCTCGCGGACCTTCTGGACGATGACCTGCTTTGCCGATTGCGCGGCGATGCGCCCGTATTCGAGCGGCGGCAGCGCGTCCGCGATGGTGTCGCCGATCTGCGCGGCGGGATTGTGCCTGCGGGCATCCTCCAGGCTGATCTGGCTTGCGGGATTCTCCACATGCTCGACCACCAGCAGATGCCGGGAAAGCCGCAGCTCGCCGGTCTTGGCATTGATGTCGGCGTGGACGTCGGTCTCGCTGCCGTAGCGCGAGCGCGCAGCCTTGGCGATCGCGTCCTCCATGGCGGTGATCACGATGCTGCGGTCGATCGCCTTCTCGCGGGCAACCGCGTCGGCGATCTGCAGCAGCTCTAGCCGATTGGCGCTGACAGCCATCGATCATTCTCCCTCATGAT
The DNA here is from genome assembly GCA_005884745.1 of Alphaproteobacteria bacterium. Classification (GTDB taxonomy): domain Bacteria; phylum Pseudomonadota; class Alphaproteobacteria; order Rhizobiales; family Xanthobacteraceae; genus AP-16. Next base: position 13,840 of record VAZU01000115.1, on the reverse strand, counting down.
GGGCGACGGGGCGGCTCGTGCCGGACCCGTGCCGGAATTTTCCCTGATCATCCTGGTTGCCGGAACGATGCGGCGAACCCGCGATTTCCGCCGTCCGCTCCGCGGCTTTGGCCCGCCTGAGCGATTCGGTAATGAGCGCATCCGTGAGCACGAGCCGCGCCTCGGCCATGTCGGCGATGGGCAATTGCACCTCCGCGGTTTCGCCCTCCTTGGCGTCGTCGCGCCGGATTTTCGCCGTCTCGCCTTCGACGCCGAGCAGGACACCGCGGAAACGCCGGCGGCCGTCGCGGGCGACCGCCATCTCCACCTTGACCACGTGTCCGGCGAAGCGTTCGAAGTCCGACCGGCGCACCAGTGGGCGATCGATGCCGGGCGAGGAGACCTCCAGCCGGTAGGCGCGGTCGATCAAATCCTCCACATCGAGCACCGGGGAGAGCGCGCGCGAGGCGTTTTCGCAGTCCTCGATGTTCATGGTCCCATCCGGACGCTCGGCCATGATCTGCACCGTCATGCCCGACATCCCCGAAATGCGCACCCGCACGATGCGAAAGCCCAGGCCTTCGAGCAAGGGCTCAGCAATGCCAGCCACCCGCGCCGCCAGCCCGGTCTCGGGGATGAGGCGCGGCTCGGATCGTTCGCTCACAATCGTCGGCGCGATCATGCGGTTCGACAACCTGTTCGGGTAACAAAAAAGAGCGGGTCCCGGGGGGCCCACTCTCGATAGCCGTTCGGAACTCCGAACGTTATGAGATGTCCATACAGACGACCGGAATATAGCGATTTACGCGGGGAATGCAAGCGCGAGCCATGACGTTCTCGGGACGGCATCGGCTCCGCGCCATTCCTCTACCGGGCTCGTTGCCGAACCCTATCACCTGCGTCGAAACACCAGGTACGTCGGGGCGCGGCCCTCCCGCGCCGCCTTGCGGTGGTAGCGCGTGTCCAGAAAATCCGGCCAGGGCTTGCGCCAATCGTCGGCGCGTTCCGGCGTCCAGGCAAAGTCGGGCGCGCGCAGGAACCGCAGCAGCGTCCATGCGGCATAATCCGCGCTGTCGCTCGCGAAGCGGAACAGCCCTTCTGGCCGCAGCACCCGCGCCATCGCCGCGACCGTATCGTCCTGGATGAGGCGCCGCTTCCAGTGCCGGCGTTTCGGCCATGGATCGGGGTAGAGCAGATCGACGCCGGCAAGCGAGGCCGGCGGCAGCCAGGAAAGCACCGGTACCGCGTCGCCGAGGTGCAGCCGGACATTGCCCGAGCCCTGGGCTTCGATGGCGGCCAGCGCCTTGGCCATTCCGTTCACGAACGGCTCGCAGCCGAGGAATCCAATGTGCGGGTTGCGACCGGCCTCGGCGATGAGATGCTCCCCGCCGCCGAATCCGATCTCGAGCCGCACTTCGGTGACGGGCACCGGGAACAAAGCTGTGAGCGGTTCGGCGGCGGGCTGGCGCAAATCGAGCGCGAGGCGCGGCAGCAAGGTTTCGATCAGCTCGGCCTGATGCGCCCGAAGCCGGTGACCTTTGCGCCGTCCGAAAAAGCGCCGTGCCGCTGGCGAATCCGGGATCTTTGCGGTCATTCCCGCTGCCGGCGGCATGCCGCCCCGCAGCTTGGCCCGCTGTTCAGGAGACTGCACCGCGGATCGCGCCGACGAGATCGGTCTTCTCCCACGAGAAGCCGCCATCGTTCTCCGGTTTGCGGCCGAAGTGGCCGTACGCGGCGGTGCGCGCATAGATCGGCCGGCTGAGCCCGAGGTGTTCGCGGATGCCGCGGGGAGAGAGATCCATCACCTGCCCCAAAGCCTTCTCGACCCGGGCTTCGGGAATTTCGCCGGTGCCGTGCAGATCCACGTAGAGCGAGAGCGGTTGCGAAATCCCGATCGCGTAGGAAAGCTGAATGGTGCATCGCGACGCCAACCCCGCCGCGACGACGTTCTTGGCGAGATAGCGCGCCGCATAGGCCGCCGAACGGTCGACCTTGGACGGATCCTTGCCGGAAAATGCACCGCCGCCGTGCGGCGCGGCGCCCCCATAGGTATCGACGATGATCTTGCGCCCGGTCAGGCCGCAATCGCCATCCGGGCCGCCGATGACGAATTTGCCGGTCGGATTGACGTGCCACACCGTCGACTTGGTGATCCAGCCGGGCGGGAACGCTTTGCGCACGTAGGGCTCGATGATCGCCCGCACGTCGTGAGACGACAGATGCTCGTCGAAGTGCTGCGTCGATACCACGATCTGGGTGGCTTCGACCGGCTTGCCGTCCTCGTAGCGCACGGTGACCTGGCTCTTGGCGTCCGGGCCGAGCGCTTCGGTTTCTCCGGATCGACGCGCCTCGGAAAGCAGCTTCAGGACGCGGTGCGCGTAATAGATCGGCGCCGGCATCAGTTCCGGCGTTTCGACGCACGCATAGCCGAACATGATGCCCTGGTCGCCCGCGCCCTCGTCCTTGTTGCCGGTCGAATCGACGCCTTGCGCGATATCGGCCGATTGCGCGTGCAGGTGCACGGCGATGTCCGCTTTTTCCCAATGGAATCCGGCTTGCTCGTAGCCGATGTCCTTGATCGCCAGGCGCGCGATGTGGGACACGTAATCGCGGGTGATCGCCGCGGGCCCGCGCGTCTCCCCGGCGATCACGACGCGGTTGGTGGTGGCGAGCGTCTCGCAGGCGACGCGGATCTGGCCCGGCTCCCAGCCGTGCCGCGGCGCGAGCTCGAGGAACGCGTCCACCACCTCGTCGGAAATCCGGTCGCAGACCTTGTCCGGATGGCCTTCGGCCACCGACTCGCTGGTGAACAGATAGCTCGTGCGTGACACTGCGCTCTCCCCGCCGGGCGTCTCGCGACCCTGGACGGCGGCGGTTGTTGCAGCGTCCGCGAGTGCGGTCAAGAGAGCGGATCGCGGGTGCCGAGGAGGGCGCGACGAGCACCGTATCCGGGCTCGCCGCTGCTTGGGATCGGCATTCGAGCCTGCGCGAGGCTCACGGCGATCGCAAGCGTCGGCGAATGACGACAAGAAAGCCGAAGCCGAACAGGATTTTCACCAAAACATCTCCGCCGCGCAGATAGAGCGTCGGCGCGAGGCGCTGGGGCAGTTCGGAGTCGATCACCCCCTCGGCCCCGAGCGGCAGCTCTTTGAGGATCCGCCCGAACGGGTCGACGACCGCGGAAATGCCGGTGTTGGCGGCCCGCACCAGGGGCAGGCCCTGCTCGATGGCGCGCACGCGCGCCTGCTGGAAATGCTGATAGGGGCCCGAGCTGTTGCCGAACCAGCCGTCGTTGGTGACGTTGAGCAGCCAGTCCGGGCGCTCCGCTTTCGGCACCGCCTCGTCCGGGAAGATGATCTCGTAGCAGATCAGCGGCAGGAACGGCGGGGCGTTGTTCAGGGCCAGTGCGCGGCGGCGATCGCCGGCAAGAAACCCGCCCTGCACCTTGGTCAGCTGCATGAGCCCGAGGCGCTCCAGCAACGCCTGGAACGGCAGATATTCGCCGAACGGAACCAGATGCACCTTGTCGTAGACGGCCAGGATCGACCCGTCGCGATCGATGACATAGATCGAATTGAACGCGCGCAGCCCTTCCGCATCGAGCGCCGGCTCCGCGACGCGCGCCGCTCCGGTGATCAGCACCGTGCGGTTCGCCAGCAGGGCGGCGATCTGCGCGAGCGCGTCGGGTTCATGCGTCAGAAAAAACGGGAATGCCGATTCCGGCCAGATCAGATGCGTCACATCCTTGAGCCCGGCCGAGCCTCCTTCGGCGGCGCGCTGCGAGAGCGTCAGATATCGGCTCATCACTTGTTGCTTTGCCGCGTAGTTGAACTTGTCGTCCTGCGGCAGGTTGGGCTGCATGATCCGCAGCCGCACGCCGGACACGAAGCTCGCCGGCGCGTGCGCCAACCGCACGGCCCCATAGGCGCCGAGCGCCGCGAGCACGCCGAGCGCGAGCACCGGCGCGAGCCAGACTCGGCCGTGATCCATCGGATCGTCGGCGAGCACGGCGGGGCTCGCGAACAGATATACGGCGAAGAACGTCAGTCCCCACAGTCCGATGAGGGCCGAGCTCTGTGCCAGCGTCAGCGAGCCGGTCAGCGCATAGCCGAAGGCATTCCACGGAAACCCGCTCAGCAAATGTCCCCGCAGCCATTCGGACGCGGTCAAGGTCAAGGCGAGGGTGAGCAGCCGGGTCGGGCCGCGCGTCCACAAGGCTTGCGCCAACGCGAGGCCGAGGCCAGTGAAGACCGCGAGCCCCGCCGGAAGCCCGATCACGGCGAACGGCAGCAGCCAGCCGAAGGTTTTGACATCGACCAGGAACGCAAAGCCGATCCAGTAGAGGCCCGCGAGGAAATAGCCGAAACCGAAGCACCACCCGGCGATCGCGGCGCTGCCCATTCCGCCGAGCGCCCCCGCGCCCGAACCGTCCAGGAGCCAGACCAGGACCGGAAACGTGAGGAACAGAACCGGCCAGGCGTTGACCGGCGCGAGCGCCAGAACCGAAACCGCGCCGGCGCCGAACGCGATCGCCGCGCGGCGCCAGCCCCATGCGAGCACGACCGAGTAAGCGACGCGCCTGAGCTTCACCCGCGCACCCGCGCCTTAAGAGATCACGTCGGGAGGAGGCGAGACGTTGTCGCTTCGCATGCCGGCCGGATCCGCGCTCTCCGCTTCGGGCTGGCCGTCGCGTCGCTTGACGGCGCGGTCGCGCCGGCTCGACCTTTCCTTGCCGCGGTAGATTCTCACGCGTTTGACCCGCCGGGGATCGGCATCGAGCACCTCGATTTCGAACCCACCGGGACCCGGCACCAATTCGCCGCGCACCGGCACGCGCCCGACCTGCAGGACGAGATAGCCGCCGAGCGTGTCGACCTCCTCGGCCACTTTGCCGACGTTGAACTCGGGGCCGACGATGTGGCCCACGTCTTCGAGATGCGCGCGTGCGTCGGCCAGGAACGAGCCGTCGGGCTGGCGGACGGCGGCGGGCATTTCGGCTTCGTCATGTTCGTCTTCGATGTCGCCGACGATCTGCTCGACGATGTCCTCCATCGAGACGATGCCGTCGGTGCCGCCGTATTCGTCGATGACCAGCGCGAGATGAATGCGGGTCGCCTGCATCTTCGCCAGCAGATCGATTGCCGGCATCGACGGCGGAACGAACAGGATCTTGCGGATGATGTCCGCGGAGGACAGCGAGATCGACAGGTCGACCGCCTTGAGATCGAGGCCGGCCGGGAACGGCTTCTTGCGACGCCGGTTGACGCTCTCGCGCACGGCGGCGCGCGAAGCCATGAAGGCGATCAGGTCGCGGATGTGCACCATCCCGACCGGGTCGTCGAGCGTGTCGTTGTAGACCACGAGCCGGGAGTGGCCGGCGCCCTCGAACACCTTGACGAGGTCGCCCAGCAGGATGTCCTGCTGCACGGCGACGATGTCCGCGCGCGGCACCATCACGTCCTCGACCCGCCGCTCGCGCAGGCCGAGGATGTTCTTGAGCATCGCGCGCTCTTCCGGCGAAAACCCGGTTTCGCCGGCGGCGCCGGCCTCGAGCACCACTTGGAGGTCGGCGCGAATCGAGCCGGGCTTCCAGCCGAACCAGGCGCGCAGCATCCGCACGAACCAGCTGGCGCCGTTCCCGGCGGCCTCGCTGACGCGGGGCACGGGAACGGGGAGCTGGTAGCGCTCGCTGCGGGCGCCGGTCGGCTCGTTGCGACTGGGCGCGTCGGGCTCAGGCATCGGAGTCGAAATTGGCCTACATTCCGTAAGGATCGGGTATGCCGAGCCGCGCGAGGATCTTGCGCTCGAGGTCTTCCATCCCCTCGGCGGCTGCATCCGATTGATGATCGTAGCCCAGGAGGTGCAGGAAGCCGTGCACCGCAAGATGGGCAAGATGATGGGCGAAGGGCCGTGCTTCGGCTTGCGCCTCCCGGATCGTGGTCTCGTAGGAGATGGCGATGTCGCCGAGGTGCCTGGGCGCGATGGAGGGCGCCGCGGCAGCCGCGAAGGAAAGGACGTTGGTCGGTTTGTCGACGCCTCGCCACCGTCGGTTCAATTCGCGGATGGCGGCATCGTCCTCGACGAGCACGCCGATCACGCCGCGGACGGGGCCCGCCGCTTCGTCCGCGGCGCGGATGGCGCGAACGATGACGTCGCGCGTCTCCGGCGCGGCTGTCACGGCCGCGGGCGCGACCGCGATTTCCAGGCGGATTCCCTCGACCTCGGCGGCGGCTTCGTTCTCGGTGCAATGCTCGCTCACGACTTCGATTCCCGATCGGCCTGGTCGTAGGCCCCGACGATACGCGCCACGAGGTCGTTGCGCACGACGTCCTCCTGCGTGAAGGGCACGTGGCCGACGCCTTCCACCTGGCCGAGCAGCCGCACGGCATCGATCAATCCGGATCGCTGTCCGGCCGGCAAATCGACCTGGCTCGGATCTCCGGTCACGATCATGCGGCTATTTTCGCCGAGCCGCGTGAGGAACATCTTCATCTGCATCGCGGTGGTGTTCTGGGCCTCGTCGAGGATCACCACCGCATTGGAGAGCGTGCGCCCGCGCATGAACGCCAGCGGGGCGATCTCGATCTCGCCGGTCTGCAGCGCGCGCTCCACGATCCGCGCGTCCATCATGTCGAACAGCGCGTCGTAGATCGGGCGCAGATAGGGATCGACCTTTTCCCGCATGTCGCCCGGCAGGAACCCGAGCCGCTCGCCCGCCTCGACCGCCGGACGCGAGAGAATGATGCGGTCGACCTCCTTGCGCTCGAACAGCTGCACCGCATAGGCGACGGCGAGCCAGGTCTTGCCGGTCCCGGCGGGCCCGGTGCCGAACACCAGCGGCCAGCGCTTGAGCGCGCGCAGATAGGCGTCCTGGCCGGGTGTGCGCGCCCGCACGGTACGCTTGCGCAAATTGATCTCTTCGAAGTTCCGCCGGGATGTCTCCGGATCGAAATCGAACAGGGAGCCCTGCGAGATCGCCAGCCGGATCGCGCCTTCGACGTCCCCGGTGGTCAGCTCGACGCCGCGCTTGAGCTGCTCGTAGAGGCCTTCGAGCACGCGGCGCGCCTGCTCGCAGGCTTCGCGCGAGCCTTCGATCGTCACCTGGTTGCCGCGGGAATCGGCGATGACGCCGAGCCGGCGCTCGATCGAGGCCAGGTGCTGCCCGTACTGTCCGAACAGCGCCGAGGCGAGCCGGTTGTCGTCGAACGTCATGACGATCTGGGTCGCCGTGCCCTCGCGGAACTCTCCGCCTGGAGCGAACTGGCCGGGATCCGTCGTGAACCTGGGCAAGTCTTCAGCTTCCTACCGCAAGCAGGGACGCGCTGCGATCCGAACGCGAGGTTTCGCCAGCAAGGCTTCCGAACAGGCTGTTGGCGCCGATTTCCGTGACCGCCGCCGGCACGATATCGCCGATGCGGCTTTCCGGCAGCATGATCTGCACCGGCTGCAGATAAGGCGAGCGGCCGACGAGCTGACCCGGGCGACGGCCCGGCTTTTCCAGGAGCACGTCCAACGTCGTGCCGAGGCAGCGCGCGTTGAATGCCGCCTGGTTGCGGTCGATCGCCGCTTGCAGCCGCGCCAGGCGTTCGTTCTTGACCGGTTCCGGAACCTGATCGGCCATGGCGGCGGCCGGCGTCCCCGGACGCGGCGAATATTTGAACGAGAACGCGCCCGCATAGCCGATTTCATCGACGATCGTCAGAGTTTCTCGGAAGTCGCACTCGGTCTCGCCCGGGAAGCCGACGATGAAGTCCGAGGAGAACGCCATGTCCGGCCGCGCCTCCCGCATGCGTGCCACGACGCGAAGATAATCGCCGCGCCCGTGCCGGCGGTTCATCGCGGCCAGCACGCGGTCGGAGCCCGATTGCACCGGCAGATGCAGGCACGGCATCAGCTGCGGCAGCTCGCGATGCGCGGCGAGGAGGCTGTCGTCGACATCGCGCGGATGGCTGGTGGTGTAGCGGATGCGGGCGATCCCGGAAATCTCGGCTACTCGTTGCAACAGCCGCCCCAGCGTCCATGTGCGCCCGTCGGGTCCCTCGCCGTGATAGGCGTTGACGTTCTGTCCGATCAGCGTCACTTCGCGCACGCCGGCGCGCGCGAGATGCTTCACCTCGGCGATGATCTGTTCGATCGGGCGCGAAATCTCCGCGCCGCGCGTATACGGCACGACGCAGAACGTGCAGAATTTGTCGCATCCCTCCTGCACGGTGACGAACGCCGTCACGCCGCGGCGGCGGATCGCCCCGCCGGCGGCCGGCTCGATGGCGTCGAACTTGCTCTCGGCCGCAAACTCGGTATCGACCGGCTTATCTCCGCGCTCGGCGCGATCGAGCAGCGCGGGCAGGTGATGGTAATTCTGCGGCCCGACCACGATGTCGACCAAGGGCGCCCGGCGCAAAATTTCCTCGCCCTCCGCCTGGGCCACGCAGCCGGCGACGACGATCGTCATGCGGCGGCCCTCGGCCTCGGCGCTCGCCTTCCATTTGCGAATGCGGCCGAGCTCCGAATAGACTTTTTCGGCCGCCTTCTCGCGGATGTGGCAGGTGTTGAGGATCACCAGCTCGGCGGTCTCGGCGGCGGCGGTTTCGACGAATCCCCGCTCGGCCAGCAGGTCCGCCATACGCTGCGAATCGTAGGCGTTCATCTGACAGCCGTAGGACTTGACGTGGAGCTTTCGGGCTTCGCTCATGCCGCTTGGGTCGATGCCGATCCGGGCCGCTCGGGCTCACGGTGCATCTCGACGAGTTCCAGTGCTTCCGTCATTCCCTGCTCGCGGTCGGGGGCCTCTCTTACCGGCTTTCCCGGCAAAAAGGAATGGCCGGCGGCGCTGCGGTCCGCCGGGCGATGGCGCAAGGCGGCGGTGGTCAGCCGGCGTACCGTGCATTCCAGGGATTTTGCCACCGCTTTGCGATCCGTCTGCGCCTCATAGGCGACGGGCTCGCCCCAGGTAAGCACGACGTCGAAAGCGCCCTGCCCGAGCACCCGGATCAGGTGCGGCATCAGGTCCATGCCGCCATACCAGGCGACGAGCGGCCGGTGCAGACGTCCGATCGGCAACCCGTGGAGACGCGTGTAGGCCGCCTCCGCGAGCGCGTCGCGGGCGGCCCCGATGAGCGCCGAGCGGAACGGCAACACGCGGTTGCCGTCGCTCGATGTGCCCTCGCCGAACAGCACCACGGGGTCGCCTTCGGCGAGCCGTTGCGCGATTTGCGCATTGACCTCGCCGGTCTTGTGCCGGCGCTCGCGGTCGACGAAGACCGAGCGCTGCAGCCTGGCGAGCAGTCCGAACACCGGCCAGCCGGCGACCTCGCGCTTGGCGACGAACACGACGGGCGCCGCCGCGGTAATGACCGGAACGTCGAGCCAGGAACAATGATTGGCGACGACGAGCAACGGGTGCTCGCGCACGCGCTCGCCGACCTCCCGAATGCGGATGCCGATCAGCGCACACAGCATGCGGTGATACAGCACCGGGATCGAGCGTCTACTCCGCAGCTTGAGCGCGACCGAGATCCACTGCACCGGAATCAGCGCCAACGTGATGGCGGCGGCGGCGGCGAGAACCGGGATGGCGCGCAGCATCAGCGTTTCTTCGCGTCGGCAAGCGGCACCGCGTAGAGCTCCAGGCGATGATCGACGAGCCGATAGCCCAGCCTGCGGGCGATGTCGGCCTGCAGACGCTCGATCTCCTCGGACTGGAACTCGATCACTCTCCCGCTCCTCAAATCGATCAGATGGTCGTGGTGCGTCTCGGAGATTTGCTCGTACCGCGCGCGGCCTTCGCGGAAATCATGGCGTTCGATGATGCCGGCGTCCTCGAACAGTTTGACCGTGCGGTAGACGGTGGAGATCGAAATGTGCGGGTCGATCTCCGCGCAGCGTCGATAGAGCTCCTCCACGTCCGGATGATCGGCGGATTGCGCGAGTGCCCGGGCGATGACCCGCCGCTGCTCGGTCATGCGCATGCCCTTGGCCACGCATTGCGCTTCGATCACGTTGAGCTTCGGCTCCGTCACGGCTGGTTCCCGTCGATGCTGCGCTCTCGGCCCTCCGCGATTCATCTTAATGGATTAATGGAGCCGACCGAACAGCGTCCATGCACCGATCACCCGAGGTCCCGGCGCAGGAGGAGTGCGCGCGATCCGCCGCCCGGGCGCGGATAATACGCTTCGCGCCGGCCCACCTCGCGAAAATGCCGGCGGGCGTACAATCGCCGGGCCGCGACATTGTCGTCATCGACTTCGAGAAAGACCGCGCGCGCGCCGCGCCCGGCCAGCGCCCGCAGATGGAGATCGAGCAGGCGGCCGGCAAGGCCCCGGCTGCGTTGCGAGGCAGAGACGGCGACCGAAAGAATCTCCGCCTCGTCCGCCGCCAGCCGGGAAAGGATGAAGCCCTTGAGATCGCGCCCGGTGCTGGCCCGATGCGCCAGCACGTTGCGATCCAGCAGCAGCCGCTCGAACTCGTCCTCGGTCCAGCCGCGCCCGAACGAGGCCGCATGCAGCTTGGCGAAGCTTGCCGCGTCGCCGGGCCCGGCAGCGGCGAGCTGCGGCGCGGCGCGCGTGAACAGCCGGAACAGGTTCATCGCCGCGGCAGTCGGGCGGCATCCTGCGGCCGGGCATCCGGCCGGCGCAGGTAGAGCGGCTTGGGGAGCGCATGGGCGACATCCGCCGCGGCCCCCAGCCGCGCGATCGATGCGATCAGGGGGGCGCCCTGCGTCGCGATCGCCGGCAACGGCTTCCCGTCCGGCCATGCTGCGGCGAGGATACCGGCGCCGGAGCCGACAATGACCGCGGCTGCGCTCGCGGCGCGGACGGCGTCGCGAACCGCAACCAGCCTCGGCGTGACCAGAATGCGCCCACCGGGTCCGAACACCTCGAAATACACCTGATCGTGCCGCGCATCCACGGCGGCGACCACGGGCCGGGTCTCGCCGGCGACAAGATAGGGGCCGGCAAACGCCGCCAGGGTCGAGACGCCGACGGCCGGCTTGCCGGCAGCAAGGGCGATGCCCCGGGCGGCGGCGATCCCGACCCTGAGCCCCGTAAAGCTGCCGGGTCCCACCGTCACCGCGATGCGATCGAGATCGGCGAACCCCGTTCCCGCCTGGTCCATCACCCGCGCGAGGAGCGGCATCAGCGCTTCGGCATGGCCGCGCGCCATCGCGACGCTCTCCTGCGCCAGGACACGGTCCGGCATCTCGATGATGCCGGCCGCGCAGGCCTCGAGCGCGGTGTCGATGGCCAGGATTCGCATGGACCCCCTGCCCCCGGCTTCAACCGGCGCGACCGCCCGATCCCAGGTGCGCTTCGGTATCATGGCGCCGCGCCGAGGTCGCTGCGCGGGTCAAGCTCGCGACCGGCGCAGGCCCATTCGGCGGGTGGAATCGGCGCGGTGCCGCGCGGCAATCAGACCGGCCGCACCTCGGTGACGTCGGGGATGAAATGGCGCAGCAGGTTCTGGATGCCGTGCCGCAGCGTCGCGGTCGAAGACGGGCAGCCCGAGCACGATCCCTTCATGGCGAGATAGACCACGCCGTCCTTGTAGCCGCGAAAGGTGATGTCGCCGCCGTCGCCGGCGACCGCCGGCCGCACCCGCGTCTCGATCAGCTCCTTGATGGTGGCGACGGTCTCGGCGTCGCCCGCCGCGAAGAATTCTTCCGCGGCCGCCGGGCCCCTGACCTCGGAGCGCACGATCGGAGCGCCCGACATGAAATGCTCCATGATGGCGCCGAGGATTGTCGGCTTGAGGTGCTGCCATTCGCCTGCGGCCTTGGTCACGGTGATGAAATCGCTGCCGAGAAACACGCCGCTGACGCCTGGGATGTCGAACAGCCGTTCGGCCAGCGGCGATTGCGCAGCGTGTTCCGGATCCGGCATGTCGAGGGTACCGTCGGCGAGCACGGTCCGGCCGGGCAGGAACTTCAGCGTCGCCGGGTTGGGCGTCGCTTCGGTCTGGATGAACATGGTTTTCTCTCCCTGGTCGACGCGGGAGCAAAGGCCCGCGCGGCCGATCTCCTTGTACTAATTGGGGGTTTGCGGCGAAAGGTCAATGCGCCTTTCCCTCCCCGCAAGGCGTGGGTCGGCGCCGAAGGCGCCGGGGTGGGGTCTTTCGCCCACCTCACTCACGACATCGCGTCGAGGTCCTCGTCGCTGAGATGTCCCGGGACGATCGCCACCGGGATCGGAAACGTTCCCGCGGTCTTGCCGATATTGGAGACGAGCGGCCCCGGCCCCTCGGTGCCGGTTCCGGCGGCCAGCACCAGGATGGCGATGTCCTCGTCCTCGTCGATCAGGGTGAGGATCTCCTGGGCCTTGTCGCCGTCGCGGATCACGCGTTCCGGCGTGATGCCGGCGGCGCCATTGGCGCGGGAGGCGAAGCGGTCGAGGATGGCGTTGGCGGCTTCCTGGGCTTCCGCTTTCATGATGTCGGCGACGCCGAGCCATTGCTGATGGCGGTCGTGCGGCTCGATCACCAGCAGCATCAGCATTCCGGCGCCGGTGCGCGCCGCGCGCCGGCTTGCATAATAGACGGCGCGATCGCATTCCGGCGATTCATCGATGATGACGAGGTACTTCGGCTTGTGTCCGGCCTCGTAGCTGCGGCGCTTGCTGCTCATCGGCCCTCCCCCCGGGTTCCGCCCGACCTCGGCAATCGGCGTCGCGTGCGCATGCTGCCANNGCCTAGCGCCGCACGAAGCCGACGATGTCCTTGACCGCCTTCATGGTGTCGGCGGCGATCGCCTGGGCACGGGCGGCGCCCTCGCCCAGCACGGAATCGATGTAAGCGGGATCGGCCACCAGGCGTGTCATTTCCGCCCCGACCGGCCCCAGCTTGGCCACGGCGAGATCGACCAGCGCCGCCTTGAAGCTCGAGAACGGGCCGCCGCCGAACTCGCGCAGCACCGCTTGCTTGCTGGTTCCGGCGAGCGCCGCATAGATGCCGACCAGATTGTCGGCTTCCGGGCGCGGCGCGAGCCCCGCCTCCTCGTTCGGCAGGGGGGCCGGATCGGTCTTGGCCTTGCGGATCTTCTGCGCGATCGCGTCGGCATCGTCGGTCAGGTTGATGCGCGAGTAATCCGACGCGTCGGATTTCGACATTTTTTTCGAGCCGTCGCGCAACGACATCACCCGCGTCGCCGGCCCGGTGATCAGCGGCTCGGGCAGCGGGAAAAAAGCCTCGCCGTAGCCGTGGGCGTGGATCGAGGTCGCGTAATCCTTGTTGAATTTCTGCGCGATGTCGCGCGTGAGCTCCAGGTGCTGTTTCTGGTCCTCGCCGACCGGCACGTGGGTCGCCCGATAGGCGAG
>VAZU01000115.1:0-537 GCA_005884745.1 Alphaproteobacteria bacterium | reverse complement strand
TCCTTGCCGGCCTTCTCCTTGAACTGGGTCATGCGATTGAGCCAACCGAGCCGGGCGACGCAGTTGAAGATCCAGGCAAGCTCGGCGTGCTCGGCGACCTGGCTCTGATTGAACACGATGTTCTTCTTCGCATCGATGCCGCAGGCCAGAAACGCCGCGGTGACCTCGCGGGTGTGGTGCGGCAATTCGGCCGGATCCTGCCATTGGGTGATCGCGTGGAGATCGACCACGCAATACAGGCACTCGTAGTGCGCCTGCAGCGCCACGAACTTGGTGATCGCGCCGAGATAATTGCCCAAGTGCAGATTGCCGGTCGGCTGCACCCCGGAAAACACGCGCTGCCTGAACGTCATGAGCATCCCCAACCGCGGCCGCGGGCCGCGCCACATGCCACGACGCCGCGGCCCGGCGCAAGGGCCCCGCGCAGACAGTCGCGTTGCGTGGAATCTCGGGTGTGCTTGCCGGTTCCCGGATGCCCGCTATAGTGCGCGGCACTCTCCCGCAATCATCCGAGCTCCATGGCTAATACCCGCTTCG
>VAZU01000114.1:300-7315 GCA_005884745.1 Alphaproteobacteria bacterium | reverse complement strand
TGCGGGTATGGCCGCCGCCGTGGCCGAGCTGGATCGAGGCTTTGGCGCCGCCGCGGTGAATCGCTTCGACCAGGCGGGCGAGCCCGGGCAGGAAGCGGTCGTCATAAATGCCGAGCTCGCAATGCCGGTGCCGCCCCGCCTTTTCCGGCGAGGCCATTTCCACCGTGATCAGGCCGACGCCGCCCTCGACCCGCGCCCGGTAATAGGCGATCGTGTCGTCGGTGACGAAGCCCTCGGCGTCCGCGGTGCGCGTCGTCATCGGCGGCAGCACGATGCGATTGTGGATCTCTACTTCGCCGATCCGCGCCGGCGTGAGGAGAATATTCATCGGACGATGTGGCCACAATCATGCGGGGACGCGCAAGCGCAGGCAGGGCCAGATGACGCGTGCGCGTCACCGGTCGGCTCGCGCTCTCGGTCGATCGGTCACGTAGAATGTGGCGACTGGACGAAACATGATCCACCGATTGCCTCGTGGGCGCCGCATTTCTCACTGATTGCTGTTTGAATGTCTCGTTCGCTTCACCAGGCAAGTGGTGGATCCGGAGTCCGAACCGAGGGTGAGTAAAAGCTATGAAACGCGTAACCATGATGTTTACGCTCGCAGTTGCCGCCATTGCCGCAACCTGCGCGCCGGCCGCGAGCCAGTCCCGGATTCAAGCCGGAATTCTCGAATGCCGCGGAGCCGGGAGCGCGAGCTTCATCGTGGGCTCGGTGCACCAGCTGCAATGCTGGTTCCGATCGGACCGCGGTGCACGCTACCCTTACTATGGGCTGGTGCGGCGGGTCGGCCTCGATATCGGCTTCACGCAGCAATCGACACTGGGTTGGGCGGTGTTCGCGCCGACGCGCCGGATCGGCCCCGGCGATCTTGCCGGCAACTACGGCGGGCTCACTGCCGGCGCCGCGGTCGTCGTAGGCGGCAACGCCAATGCGCTGGTGGGCGGTTCGGAGAATTCCTTCGCGTTACAGCCGCTGAGCTTCGAGGGACAGACCGGACTCAATGTCGCGGTGGGCGTTGCCAGCCTCGAGTTGCGCCCTGCCGGCCCGGTGCGCCACCTCGGGCGAAGAGCGGCCCCGCATTACCATCATCGCAAGCACGCCCACGGATAGATAGGATTTGCGCAAGCCAAACGACATCAGCGAACTGAAACGAATCGCCGACCGCTACGCGACATTTGCGGCGGACGAAGCAAGGGGCTCGTCAGAGATTTACGAAAGGCTTGCCCAAGCAGTTGCCGACTCCCCCGATGTGCTGGAATTTCTTGCGACTCTGCCCGCAGAAAGGCGCCAGCCCAATCTCTTTCTCGCCGCCGTGCGCCACCTATTTGGCGTGCCCAATGGCGAGCGCCAGCTCATCGACATCGTTCGCCGAAAGCATGAGTCCATCCGCGAACTGATGCTGTCTCGCACGACGCAGACCAACGAGCCGGCGAGGTGCGCGGTCCTGCTGCCGCTATTGGCTCGACTGCCTCAGCCGTTGGCTCTGCTGGAAGTCGGCGCATCCGCAGGGTTGTGCCTTTTGCCCGATCGTTACGGCTACGACTACGGCATGGCCAGGCTCGAGCCTCCGACGAAAGACGCCCATTCGCCACCGGTGTTCGAATGTCGCGCCAGTGGGGCGGTGCCGATTCCGAGCGCTTTGCCGATAATCGCGTGGCGAGCCGGGATCGACTTGAACCCGATCGATGTGAACGCAACAGCGGAGACGGCGTGGTTGGAAACGCTGGTGTGGCCTGGACAAGAAGAGCGAGTACATCGGCTTCGAGCCGCGTTGGCCGTCGCGCAAGCCGAGCCACCGAGGATCGTGAAAGGGAACCTGGTCACCGATCTGGCCGCTCTGATGGCTGAAGCGCCGGAGTGCGCAACGCTTGTCGTCTTTCACACGGCCGTGCTGGCCTATGTGGCGTCGGAGATTCATCGCGAGCAGTTCGCACAGGCAATGCGCGGATCAAGAGCAGTTTGGATCAGCAACGAGGCTCCGAGCGTGTTCCCCGATATCGCAAGAGCTGCGCCACCCACGCCGCGGCGCGGTCTCTTTCTGCTGGCTATCAACGGCCGTGCCGTTGCATGGACCGGCCCTCATGGAGAATCGATCGGATGGTTCGGCCCCTGATGATCGAAGGCCAATGACCGTTTTGGGACCCATCTCGGCTATTTCCTGCGCCACCTGCGGGTGCTGGTTTTCAAGGATTTCATCTCCACCCTCGCACCCTGGAACGTGCATCCGGCCCCATATTCCGCCATGGTTCTGATCGGCGCCAATCCGGGGCCGCTAGCGCCGGTATCATGGCAGTCGCCCGACCGACGAGCATGGCTGAAAGAGGAAAGATGCCTGCGAGCAGGGAGGGTAGGAACCGGGTTCTCATCGCCGGCGGCGGCATCGGGGGACTGGCCGCCGCGCTGGGGCTCGCGCGAAAGGGCTGTTCCGTCCTCGTCCTCGAAAAGGCTGCGGCCTTGGGCGAGATCGGCGCCGGCATCCAGCTCGGTCCGAACGCGTTCCACGCCTTCGACTATCTCGGCGTCGGCGAAGCCGCGCGGGCGATGGCGGTTTATATCGACGCGTTGCGCCTGATGGACGCGCTGACCGCCCAGGAGATCATGCATATCGATCTCGGCGAGCCGTTCCGCGCCCGCTTCAAGAACCCCTACGCGGTCGTGCATCGCGGCGACCTGCACGGCGTGTTCGTGCGCGCGTGCCGGGCCCACGACAAGATCGAGCTCAAAGTCGACGGCGAGGTCGTCGGCTATCAGCAGGACGGCAAGCAGGTGACGGTCAGGCTCGCCTCGGGCGAGACGCATACAGGGGCCGGCCTGATCGGCGCCGACGGGCTGTGGTCGAATGTGCGTAAGCAAGTGGTGGCCGACGGCCCGCCGCGCGTCGCCGGTCACACCACCTATCGTTCCGTCATCCCGACCGAGCGGATGCCGCAGGACCTGCGCTGGAACGCGGCGACGCTGTGGGCCGGCCCGAAATGCCATCTGGTGCATTACCCGCTCTCGGGCTGGAAGGTTTTCAACCTGGTCATCACCTGCCACAACGACGCGCGCGAACCGGCCGCCGGCGTGCCGGTGCCGGAGCCCGAGGTGATGCAGGGCTTCGCGCACGTGCACGAGAAGGCGCGCAAGATCATTCAAACCGGCAAGGACTGGAAATATTGGGTGCTGTGCGACCGCGACCCGATCGACAGGTGGGTGGACGGCCGCGTCGCGCTGCTCGGCGATGCCGCGCATCCGATGCTGCAATACATGGCGCAGGGCGCCTGCATGGCGCTGGAGGACGCGGTCTGTCTCGCGCACATGGTCGCGGCCTTTCCGGACGATTTCGAGCGGGCGCTCGAGGCATATCGCGCGCGCCGGGTGCTGCGCACCACGCGCGTGCAACTGCAGTCGCGCGCCATGGGGGAGCACGTCTACCACCCCGACGGCGCCCACGCGCAGCTGCGAAACGCGATCCTGCGCGCCAAGACCCAGCCGGATTGGTACGACACGCTGGAATGGCTCTACGGCGGCAACGGACTCGGCGAAGACAATTTCGGGCCGTAGTCGACGGCATCCCGCCCCGTCAATGCGAATGGGCGGCGCGCCGCCCGAAAAAGGTTGACTCGGGTCATTTTACATTTTACATTTTATAAAATGTAAACTTGGACCTGCGAAGATGGCTAATTCTCAAGGGCCGCGCTTTCGCACTAAGCGAGAAGTGGCCATTGATACCCTCCGCGAGGCCATTAGTTCCGGACGCTACGTTTCCGGTCAGTCGCTTCGGCAAATACAGCTGGTGCAGGACCTGGGCCTCGGTTCGACGCCAGTCCGCGAGGCCGTGCTTGAACTTCTGGGGCGTGGCGTTCTCGTGCAGGAGAGCCACCGCACTGTTCGCGTCGCCGAACTCGATCTGAATCGCCTCCGCAACATCTACCGCGTGCGGGCACTGCTCGAAACGGAAGC
This sequence comes from Alphaproteobacteria bacterium, assembly GCA_005884745.1. Classification (GTDB taxonomy): domain Bacteria; phylum Pseudomonadota; class Alphaproteobacteria; order Rhizobiales; family Xanthobacteraceae; genus AP-16. The sequence goes on along the minus strand of VAZU01000114.1, from coordinate 3,370 downwards.
AGCGCGCCTCGGCACAGCGAAGATCACCGACCAAGCAATTGGACAGATGAAGCAACTGCTGCAGCGCATGGGCGGTGCCACACGTACTGGCGATATTCCATCCGCCGTCCGCGCCGATCATGAATTTCGCCACATACTTTATGCGGTAGGCGGGAATTCCATTCTCGTTGATCTCATCGACCAGACTTGGAATTTATTTCCGGGAAGTATTCTTTGGAACATTCCAGGCCGCATTAAGCAGTCGCTTAAAGAGCATCGCAATATTTTCGATGCGGTAAGCCGCCGCGATCCGACCGCCGCAGCCTACGCCGTTGAAAATCATCTTCTGAGTGCGTTGGCGGCGCTTGAAGCCCATGTGGCTTCATTCACCAAACGTTCGCCCGCAAGTGCGCGATCTCAATCCTGAAGGACCATTCTGATGGCCAGCGCTCCCAAGGCTAATTCGTCACGAGAAGCCGACCTCCTTGCCAACGCCGCGCAGTTTTCCTTCCGCGCCCGCATGGACAAAAAGACGAATGAAGGGCCGATTTTCGAGCGCGGCTCAGGATCGGTTGTCTGGGATGTAGGAGGAAAGGAATATCTCGATTTTAATTCAGGTCAGATGTGCGCTGCGCTTGGGCATAATCATCCGACCATTACGGCTGCCATTAAAGCCGCGTGCGATACCATGCTTCACGCGCATTCGAGCCACTACAATGTGAAGGAAATAGAGCTGGCGTCGCGTCTCGGCGCGATTATGCCGCGACCCTTGCAAAAAACTCTCTTCGGAGAGTCCGGCGCCGACGCGAACGAAATGGCTATGATGATTGCCCGGAAATATACCGGTGGTTTCGAGATCGCCAGCCCGCACATCAGTTTCCACGGTCTTTCGGACGCCACACGCGCCGTGACGTTTTCGGGGTGGCACGCCGGGCATGGTCACCTTCCCGGGGGCACATACGCGATAGTCGCTCCGTATTGCTACAGATGTCCACTTAATCAGACTTTCCCGAGCTGCAAATTTGCTTGCTTGAAAACGAGCTTTGAGCTTCTCGACGCCCAAACGACAGGCCGTCCGGCCGCCGTTATCACCGAGCCGCTGTTCAGCGCCGGCGGCGTGATTGAACCCCCGCCAGGTTGGCTCAAAGCGCTGCAGGAGATGTGCCATCAGCGAAACATGTTACTGATCGTCGATGAAGAGCAAACGGGTCTTGGCAAACTCGGCCAGATGTTCGGATTTCAAGCCGAAGGCGTCGTTCCCGATATCGTCACAGTTGCCAAGCACTTCGGCGGAGGCGTCGGCATCAGCGCGGTCACAACCACGGCCGCAATCGAAGACAAGGTCGTTCGTGAAGGCTATGCAGCCACTCACTCGCATGCGAATGACCCTCTGATCTGCGCCGCCGGCACGGCCAGTCTTGATGTCATCGAGAAGGAAAACGTTCCCGAAAAGGCGCGCAAAATCGGCGCTCATATGCGTCTGCGTCTAGAGGCATTCCAACAACGCTACGAGATGATCGGCGATGTTCGCGGACGAGGTCAGCTCACGGGCATCGAGTTGGTGCGCGACCGCCAGACGAAGGAACCGGCGACCGACGAAGGCAAGGCCGTCGGAAAGTTCTGTTTCCAGCAGGGCCTGATTTTTTCGCTGCGGCGCGATGGCTCTGTCCTTCGCTTTGTTCCACCTTCTACAACGACCGACGACCAGATCGACGCCGCAATGGATCTGGTTGGCAAAGCACTCGAAACTGTCGCTCCCAAACGAAACATGACGAGAGGGTCGGCGCTGAAGCAGTAGGCTCCGCAGGTTTTTATTCGCCAACAACGACCAAAGCGATGCCCGCAAGCGAAACAGAGGGTACCAGTCATGAAGTTCAGAAGTGTTCTCGTGGCCGGAATTGCGGCCTTGTTCGTTTCACAACCGGGTTGGATCTGGGCACAGTCGTCCAGGCTGGATGTGGTCAAGTCGCGCGGCACCTTGCTCTGCGGCGTCAACCCGAGCTTTGCAGGCTTTTCGTTACCCGACAGCACAGGCCAATGGCACGGCTTCGACGTCGACATCTGCAGAGCCGTGGCGGCCGCGGTCTTCGGTGATGCCGGAAAGGTCAAGTATGTCGCCCTTTCGGCCAAAGAGCGGTTCACGGCTTTGCAGTCTGGGGACGTGGATGTGCTTGCCCGTAACGCCACTTGGACACTGACGCGAAACGTACAGCTCGGCGTCAATTTCATTGGCACGAATTTCTATGACGGGCAGGCCTTCATGGTGAAGGCAGACTCAAAGATCAAATCGGTTGGCGATCTCGATGGCGCAAGTATCTGCGCTATCTCGGGAGCAGATACGGAGAGGAATCTCTCCGACTATTTCCGTAGCCACGGAATGAAATTTAAGTCGGTCTCGTTTGAGAACGCCGACAACGTTGCCCAAGCATATTTTGCCGGCCGCTGTGATGCGATCATAAACGATCGATCCCAACTCGCGTCGCTTCGCTCGCTCGCGCCCGATCCAAAGGAGCACATCGTTTTGCCGGAGATCATCAGCACCGAACCGCTGTCTCCCTCCGTGCGTGCAGGCGATGATCAGTGGGCGAACGTCGTACGCTGGAGCTTCTACGCCATGGTTCAGGCGGAAGACCTCGGCCTGCAATCGACGACGGTGCGCGCTACTATAAGCACCAGCCAAAATCCTAATGTGCTGCGCTTCGCCGGGAAGATAGAGGATCTTGGCGGGATGCTCGGGTTGGACCGGGAGTGGGCCGTCCGCATTGTTGAGCAGGTTGGAAATTATGGCGAGAGCTACGAACGCAACATCAAGCCAATTGGACTTGACCGAGGCATAAACCGTCTCTGGAAAGATGGCGGCATTATTATCGCGCCGCCGATTCGTTGACGATACAATACTTCAGTTACCGCACTCGAAATTGTGGTCGGCTTGCTGCCGCCAAACGTGATCGCGAGGAGGAAGCGGCCCGCATTTCGCAGGCCTTGAATGGTGGGCGCTGTAGTGAAAGCGCCCATCGAAATCGTCCGCTTCTGATGCTGTGGACGGCTCCTCCACCGGCACGTAAGTGCCACGACCATGGTCGCCAAGGGG
>VAZU01000114.1:0-200 GCA_005884745.1 Alphaproteobacteria bacterium | reverse complement strand
TAGGCCGCCTCGTCGGAGGCGAGGAACGCGGCGATGCGCGCCACGTCGTCCGGCTTGCCGAGGCGACCGAGCGGAATGAGCGAAACGCGCTCCTCGGCGCTCGGCAGCCCCATGGCTTTGAGCTCGGCCTCGGCGCGATCGCGCATGCCCGTCTCCACGATCGCGCCGGGACAGATGGCATTGACGTTGATGTGCCCGGA
>VAZU01000092.1:7069-10796 GCA_005884745.1 Alphaproteobacteria bacterium | reverse complement strand
ACGTCGGCCTGGTGCCGAAGCGTTGCACGAATTGTCCGGCCACGGGCGTGGTGAAGATCGACGGCAGGAACACGAAGTACACGAAACCGAGCGCCAGCGGGCCCACCGCGCAAGGCGCGCGGACGAGCACGAAATTGACATAGGTGAACGTGCCGATGAAGGCGAACAGGATCAGAAACCCGATGGCGAAGCTTGCCCGTAGCTGCGCGTTGCGCAGGTGCAAGCCCCAGATTGCAAACGGCGAGCTCGGTATCGGCTCCACCGCGTCCATCGGCTTGGTGCGACTGATCGTGAAATACACCAAAACCGCGCCCGCGAGATTGAGCGCGGCGAACACGTAGAAATTCGTCGCCAGGCCCAGGTGGTCGGCGACCGCGGCGGAGACCAGCCGCCCGATGAGATTGCTGGCAACGTTGCCGGTGATGTAGGCCGCGAACGCGCCGCCGGTGTCCTCGGCGCTGCAGGCTTCGCCCAAATATGCCAGCGTCAGTGCGAAAGCCGTGGCCATAAACACGCCTTGCACGATGCGCAGCAGTGCGAAGGTCGTGAGGTCGGGCGCCGACGCGAGCAGCGCGGTCGGGATCGACAGCAGCGTCAGGCTGAGCACGATCCCGAGTCGCCGGTCGATTCTGCGGCTGAAGAATGCGACCGCCAAGCCGGCGATTGCCATTCCCAGCGTGCTGGCGTTCACCGCCAGACCCATGGCGGCAGGCGTGACGTGATAGGCCTTCGTCAGCGAGGGAAGGATCGCCTGGGTCGCGAACAGATCCACCACGGTGAGGAATGCGGTCAGTCCGATCACCAGCGTGCGCCGGACCACGTGAGAGGCATGGACATGCATGGCCATCTCGGGCGAAGCCGCCGCGTGGAACACTTGCGTCATGGTCGTTTCCCCTGCTTTGGGCCGTCGTGCGTGACGCCTCACGGGCGAGGCGTCACACCGCGACGGCGATCACATGTTCTTGTCGGACTTGTCGTGCAGGAGGTCCGCCGAGAGCAAGACGACGGTCTTGTCGCCATTGTTCTTCCACCAATGCGAGGTCGTGTGGATCTCGCGCGCGACGTCGCCCGCCTTGTGCAAGATCGGAACCGCGCACGTGCTGGCGTATTCGACGATCTCGCCTTCGATGATGTAGATGATCGCCGGCCGGTCGCCGTGGCTGTGCCAGGGGACGACACCGCCCGGCTGGATGACGAGCTTGCGCAGGCGCAGCTGGCGATCCTGGAGCTTTGCCGGCTCGTCGGCGAGATTGACCGCGGCAAGCACGTTGTCGCTGACGCCCTTGGCGGGAGTCGTGTCCATCTTCATCACATCGATGCCGCGCTTGTCGGCGGGGCACTCGCCGGCGCTCGCCGGGCTCAACATCGTGAACACCGTGCCCGCGACGATGCCGGCCGCGAACAGGCTGTGCCGGATTGCCCGGCCAGTGGTTGGGTAAATCATGGCTTGTCTCCGTCTGCTTCGGCCGGGATCGAAGGATCTCGGCAATGGCAAGCGGAGTCTCGGGGAAGCGGTGGCCAAACGGAAATACCGGATGGCTTCCAAGTTCATAGCAGCCGGCTATTTCCGCCGCCCTGGGATCGGGCGGGTAAGGTCGGCAGGCCAGCGATTCTTCCGCCGTCATAGACCCGCGCTATGGAGTCCATCGGCGAATGATATTTCAGCCCTTGACATTCTCCGGGTTTGATAGGACTGCGCTCGCGCGACTGGCTTTTCGATCAACTGATGGGAACCGACCATGTCCTGCAAGACCTCTATGACCTCGCTGGCGCTCGCCGGCGCTTTGACCACGGCGCTTGCCACCGTGGCTGGTCCGGGATCGGCCGCGCCAAAACCGCCGGAGCCGACCAAGGACAAGTGCTTCGGCATCGCGCTCAAGGGCGACAACGATTGTGCCGCCGGTCCGGGCACGACCTGCGCCGGAACCGCCACGGCCGATTATCAGGGCAATGCCTGGAAATACGTCACCAAGGGCACTTGCGACTCGATCCAGACGCCCTTGGGCAACGGTTCGCTGCAGCCGATTAAACGCTCCTGATCGCAGCACGCCACCCACTGAGGCCGGCAGCCCCACCCCGTCGCCGGTCCAGCACGGAGCCGGCGTTCTCCCCGATGCCGGCCCCGCCCAATGAGGCGAGACGCCATGCACGAGATGTACCGGAGTGACGCGGTCACGCTCGCGGCCTTCAATCCGGCGCTGGCCGGCGCGGGCCTCAAGCACGAGCACGCGCAAGCCATCTTCTCGGGCGTGCGCGCGGCCGATTTCTTCGAGGTGCATGCCGAGAACTACATGGGCGACGGCGGTCCGCCGCATCGCCTGCTTGCCGAGATCCGCGCGTCCTATCCGGTCTCGATCCACGGCGTCGGCCTGTCGATCGGGGCGGCCCGGCCGCTCGACCGCGCCCACCTCGACAGGCTGAAGAAACTCGTCGACCGCTATCAGCCGTTCCTGTTCTCGGAACATCTGGCGTGGTCGAGCCATGCCGAAACCTTCCTCAACGATCTCCTGCCGGTCCCCTACAACGAGGAGACGCTGAGTCGAGTTTGCGAGCACATCGATGAAGTGCAGGACACTCTCGGCATGCGCATGTTGCTCGAGAATCCCTCGACCTACGTCGCCTTCGCGAACGCCACCATGAGCGAGATCGAATTCCTGGACCAGGCGGTCCGGCGCACCGGATGTGGCCTTCTGCTCGACGTCAACAATGTCTACGTATCCGCGATTAACCAAGGCTTCGAGCCGAGCGCCTATGTCGAAGCGTTTCCGGTCGAGAACGTCGGCGAGATGCATCTCGGGGGTTTCGCCGAGGATACGGACGAGGAGGGCGCGCGGCTGTTGATCGATGATCACGGCGCCGCAGTCGCAGAGACGGTGTGGTCGCTGTATCGCCGCACGTTGGCCCGCAGCGGACCGGTCCCGACGCTGATCGAGTGGGACAACAACGTGCCGGCCTTTTCAGTGCTGGCCGCCGAGGTGGCAAGAGCGAAGTCCGCGCTCATCACCGAGGCGAACCGTCCGCTGCTTCGCAACGCGGCGTGATGCTCGCCATGGTCGCCGCGAACGATCTTGCCGCGGTCCAGCGTGAATTCGCCGCGGCGCTGCTCGATCCGGCCGCGCCGGTTCCCTCGCCGCTGCGGAGGAACGGCGAGAAGGCGCCGCAGAAGCGCTTTGCCGTACACCGCAACAATATGATCGCAAGCTTGGTCGCGGCGCTCGCTGCGCGCTTCCCCGTCGTTCACCAGTTGGTCGGCGACGAATTCTTCCGTGCGATGGCGCGCCTCTATGTGACCGATGAGCCGCCGCGCTCGCCGGTGCTGTTGCGGTACGGCGATAGATTCCCGGATTTCGTCGAGAATTTCGCTCCGGCGGCTTCAATCGAGTACCTTGCCGACGTCGCGAGGCTGGAGCTCGCCCGTGGGCGTGCCTATCACGCCGCCGATGCCGCGCCGATCGATCGCGGCGCTTTCACGTCCCTGCGGCCCGACGAGCTTGCGGGCTTGCGCATTGCCCTTCACCCCTCGGTGTCGCTCGTGGGATCGCAGTTTCCGATCGTCTCGATTTGGGAGGTGCACCGGACCGCACAGCTGGCTCCGATCCGCGAATGGGTGCCGGAGAGTGCATTGGTGGCAAGGCCTAGTCTCGACGTCGAAGTTTGGCGACTGCCCGCGGGCGGTTACGTTTTCCTCGGCAGCCTGTCGCAAGGCATGGCGATGGCGGCGGCAGCG
>VAZU01000092.1:0-6989 GCA_005884745.1 Alphaproteobacteria bacterium | reverse complement strand
TGGCAGAGCGCATGCGGCCCCAGGCGAGGTGATCGAGCGAAAGGATACCCGATCCCTGGGCGATGATCGGCAACAGCAAGCCGATCCAGAGGATGTGCTGGGGCCACCCGCTCGGGTAGACGAACAGCTGGATCACCATCGTCATGCCCAGCAGCCCGAGCGCCGAGAGCCGCGAGGCGAACCCCAGCACCAGCAGCACGGGAAATACATGCTCCGCGATCGTCGACATATAGGCAGCGAGGTCGGGAGGGAGCAGCGGGACCCGGTACTCCTCGCGAAACAGCGCGAAGGTCTCTTCGCGAATTGAGAAGCCATGGACCTTGGTGCGGCCGGAGCGCCAGAACACGCTCGCGACCGCAAATCGCGAGACGAGTGCCAAGAGGCTATAGGGGATCCGTTCCGCCAGCGAACGTCCGCGCTCGAGGAACCGCGTCAACGACATCCGATTGTTCCTCGCATTTCGATTCAGGGCCTGGCGAAGCCGCGCTATCAAGCTTCGTCATTCAATCGCGCGTGAAACCGCTTTCGAAATATCGATTGGCGATGAAACCGATAGCGGCGCTCTATTGCGGTTCCTGTGGACCTCGCGGCTCGAACCGGCCATATGGTTAGTTGTTCGCCAGGGAAAGCCCGAATCATGCGCATCGGCGTCCGTTTGGCCATCTCCGCTCTGGTCCTCGCCTCCATCCTGGTCAGCGTCGGAGCGGTCCACGGGCTCTGGTGGCGTACGGCGGAAGCGAACAGTCGCGAGCTGGCCTCGACCATCAACCAGCAGATCGTGGCCGCCGTCGAGAAGGAGATTGCCGCCCTCGACACGGCGGCGCGCTCGGCGCATGCGGCGATTCGCACGCTGTTCTTCCAGAACGTGCTCGAGGTGAGGGAAGCCGACAAACGCGAGTTCGTGTTCCTCTCGCAGCTGCAATCACAGCCGGCGCTTTCCTGGGTAGCGTTCGGCCTGCCCGACGGGACGTTCTCGGCCGCCCACAAGCTCGGCGACGAATATCTGGAGATGATGGAGGTCTCTCAGGTCGACGGCGTTCTCAAGCGCCGGATCGACAAGTATCTTGTGGTGGTCGGGGACATCGAATTCCAGCAGCGCACGTTCGAGCCGAGCAGCTACAAGGTCACCGAGCAGGAATGGTTCAAATCGGCAATTGCCGCTGACGCGCCGCAATGGTTCGACGTCTCGAATCACCCCAACGGCGTGCATCCGGCGATCGCTTTCGCCGGGCCGATCGACGTCTATCAGCAGCGGCAGGGAGTGCTTGCAGTCGTCATCGAGCACGCGCGCCTCTCGCGCTTCCTGTCCGAGCTCGCCGTCGGGAAGACCGGCGCCGCGTTCATCCTGGGACCAGGCGCGAGCACGATCGCCGTGCCCGATCCGGAAGCCGACGAACTCAGAATACAGCATGTGTCCGGGCAACCTCTGCTCGAGGTCGCCCGGCTCGCCGCGGGAAAATCCAATCCGGCGCCGGGCGAGCCGCACATGCGCGAGATGCGCGAGGTGATGTCGGGGGAACCCTACGCGGTCACCCTGACCCCGCTGGCATTTCCGGGCTGGACGCTCGCGACCGTGATTCCGGAACAGGAGTTTCTCGGCCCGGTACAACAGACCACGCGGCGGCTGCTGATCGGACTTGCCGTGCTGGTCGTCGCGGCCGGCCTGCTGTCTGCCTGGCTCGCCCGCAGGATCATCGGGGGGCCGCTGGTGAAAGTCGCGGCCGAGCTCCGCCACGTGGAACGGTTTGAGCTCGATCGCGTGCGGCGGCATCCCTCGCGGCTCCTCGAGATCGCGAACCTGTCGGCGGCGATCGCCGACATGGCGAACGGGCTCGCCGCGTTCGGCAAATATCTGCCGGGCGACATCGTTCGCACCCTCACTGCGCACGGCGTGGAAGCCCGGCCGGGCGGCTCGATCCGGCCAATGACCGTGCTGTTTGCGGATATCGCCGGCTTCACCGGGCTTTCCGAACGGCTCGGCGACCGCATCGTGCCGCTGCTCGGAAAATATTTCGATTGCATGTCGCGCGAGATCCACGCCAACGCCGGCACCATCGACAAGTTCATCGGCGATGCGGTGATGGCGTTCTGGGGCGCTCCCGCGCCCAATCCCGATCACGCGCTCGGCGCCTGCCGCGCGGCACTCGCCTGCCAACGTGCCCTCCGCATGGCGGGCTTGACCGACGACAACGGCCGGCCGCTCGGCGTGCGCATCGGCATCAATTCCGGCAGCGTCCTGGTCGGCAACATCGGGTCCGAAGTCCGGCTCAATTATACGGTGATCGGCGATGCCGTGAACGTCGCGAGCCGACTGGAGGGCGTCAACAAGCAATACGGCACCCAGATCATCATCGGGGAGGAAACGCGGCGCCTCGCCGGCGATCGCATCCGAGTTCGCGAGCTGGACCGGCTCGCGGTCTACGGACGTGCCGCGGGGCTGCAGATCTACGAGCTGCTCGGGATCGCGCAGGATGGGATGCCACAGCCGAGCTGGGTGTCCTTGTACGAGACGGGCCTCGAGGCGTACCGCGCCCGGAATTTCGCCGCCGCCATGGGATTCTTCCAGATGGTGCTGGTCGCCCGCGAAGGGGATCAGCCGTCGCTTGTCATGATCGAACGCTGCCGCCGCTTCCTCGATGCGCCGCCACAGGACGGTTGGGAAGCAACGACCGCGATGGAGACCAAGTAGCCCGGGTTTGATAGGACTGCGCTCGCGCTACGCAAGTCTGCTGTCCGCCTCCGCGATAGACCGCGCGTATCGAGGCCATAGGGATTTGGCATTTCCGCGCGTCGACGTTCTTCGCGAGAATTGGCCAACTCCCAACGCGAAGATCAGGAGAGCCCGATGGCCCAGGACGATTCCCGCAAGCAACGTCGGCGCGTCGTCGTCATCGGCGCAGGATTCGCCGGCCTTTCCGCCGCAAAGGCGCTGCGGAATGCCCCGTTCGACGTGATCGTGATCGACCGGCACAATTATCATCTGTTTCAGCCGCTGCTCTACCAAGTGGCCACCGCCGGCCTGTCGCCCGCCGACATCGCCGCTCCGATCCGGGGAATTCTTCGCGACCAGAAGAACACCACCGTGATCCTGGCCCGGGTTTCGCATATCGACCTCGAACGAAACGAGGTCGGAGCGGAAGGGCTTCGCATCGATTTCGATCATCTGATCGTCGCGACAGGCGCCCAGCATGCTTATTTCGGCCACCAGGATTGGGCCGCGTATGCGCCGGGCCTGAAAACGATCGACGACGCTACCTATCTTCGACGCCGCATCCTGCTGGCCTTCGAGAAGGCCGAGACGGAGCCGGTCGCCGCCGAACGACGTCGGCTGCTCAATTTTGTCGTCGTAGGCGGGGGGCCGACCGGCGTGGAAATGGCAGGCGCCATCGCCGAGCTGGCGAAACGGGCGCTGGCCATGGACTTTCGCTCGATCGATCCGAGATGCGCCCGCATCATTCTGGTGGAAGCCGGGCCGCGGCTGCTTCCTTCCTTCGATCCGTCGCTCTCGGAGGCGGCGCGGCATTCGCTCGAGCAGCTCGGCGTCGAGGTGCACCTCGGCGCCGCGGTGATCGATTGCGACTGCCAGGGCGTCTCGCTCGGCGGCGAACGCATCGAGGCGCGCACCGTGATATGGGCCGCGGGCGTCATGGCGTCGCCGGCAGGGGATTGGCTCGGCGCGCAGGCCGATCGCGCCGGCCGGGTGAAGGTTGTGGCCGATCTCTCGCTGCCCGGCCATCCCGACGTGTTCGTGATCGGCGACACTGCGCTCGCCCTGGACGAGTACGGCAAGCCGTTTCCGGGCGTTGCTCCAGTCGCCAAGCAGCAGGGCCAATACGTCGCCGATCTTTTGATGGCGCGCGCCCGAGGAAACGAAATGCCGCCGTTCCGCTACCGCGACTTCGGCGCGATGGCCACGATCGGCCGCAAGCGCGCCGTCGCCCAGATCGGCCGGCTCAAGCTCAGCGGTTTTCTGGCATGGGTGCTATGGAGCGTCGCCCACATCTATTTCCTCATCGGATTCCGCAATCGCCTCGCCGTGGCGACCAACTGGGCGTGGAATTACCTGACGTTCCAGCGGGGCACCCGCCTCATCACCGGCATTTCCGGCGCGCGGATGCAAGATATGACGCCGGATGGCGAGATGCCTGAATCGGCGCGAGTGCGCGAAGTGGCGTAATCGAATTTAGTCGAGTGCCTCCGGTTCGAAGCCGCGTTTCGCGCTCGCCATGCGCACTGCGAGTGCCGGCTGCCCGAGCCATTCGGTCCGCATCGCTTCGCGAACGAAGGCGCCGACCGCCGGCGAATGCGGCCGTCCGCGAACGGTGACGAGATTCACCTCGCGCCAGAATTCCGGCTCGATCAGGGGACGGGCGACCACGCCGCCCTGCGGGATGGAAAATTCCGGCATGAAACCGAACCCGAGGCCTGCCGCGATCATGGCCAGGATCCAATCGTCGCGGTCGCTGCGGTAGACGGTTTCGCAAACGGCGCCGCGTTCGCGAAAGATCGGGCCGGCGTAGCCGTTGAATTCGCAATTGGTACGATTGAGGTAGCGTTCTCCGTTCAAATCCTTGACGCGGATCGCGTTCCGGGAGGAAAGGGGATGATTGGGAGGAACCACGATCATGTATTGCTCGCGGAACAGCGGCAGGTAGTGCAGCCGCTCATCGTGCTCGCGGCCGGGCACGCAATAGATGCCCACCTCCAAGTCGCCGCCGATCAACCGTTCCTCCAGGGCCGGGGCGCTGGCGTCGAACAGCTGCAGCTCGATTCCCTCGTGACGGGACTGCACGGCAGCAATCAGCTCGACGAGCTGCGTGGGCGCGATCGTGCACATCACTCCGAGCTTGAGCTTGGTGTGCTTCAGCTTCGTGAAATCGAGCGCCTGCTGTTTGACGGTCTGCGTCTGCTCGTACATCTGCGTAAGGTACGGCAGCACCATGTTGCCGAGCTCGGAGAGATGCGTGCGCGAGCGTTCACGGTGGAACAGCGGTCCGCCGAGTTCCTCCTCGAGTAGCTTGATCGCGCGGGTCAGCGAGGGCTGCGCAACGTTGCACCGCTCTGCCGCGCGGGTGAAATTCAGCTCTCTCGCGACCGCTATAAAATAGCGGATTTGATGCATTTCCATCGCAGCTGCCCTGCCGCTAGCCGGCGGCGACGCGCTGCGGCTTCCTGCCCGCCGCGGGCGGAGCCTTCGCCACGACCGGAAGCTCGCGCCGACGCGAGACGATGGCCGGCTCGCCGAACCATTGGACCCGCATCGCTTCGCGGACCAGCGCGCCGACCGCAGGGGAATGCGGGCGACCCCGCACGGTCGCCAGATGGACCTCGCGCCAGAATTCCGGCTCGGTGATCGGGATGCCGGCGACCCCCGGATGATTGACGGAGTGCTTGGGCATGAAGCCCCAGCCGAGCCCCGACGCGATCATCGCCAGCGTCCAGTCGTCGCGGTCGCTCCAATACACCGGCTTGCAAGTGACCTGCTGCTGCTGGAATGCCTTGTCGGCATAGCCGGCGAACTCGCAATTCATGCGGTGGATGTAGCACTCGCCGTCGAGGTCTTTGACGCGAATGGTTTGCTGCTTGGCCAGCCGATGCCCGGGATTGATGGCGATGACGATCTGCTCGCGGAACAGCGGCATCACGTGCAGGCGCGGATCGGGTTCCTGGCCGGGGATGCAATAGATCGCCACCTCGAGCGCGCCCTCGATGAGCCGCTCCTGCAGGTCCCATGCGTTGGCATCGGAGAGCTGCAGCTCGACCCCGGGGTGATGCCGTTGGATCGATCCGATCAGGTCGATGATCTGATCCGGAGCGATCGTGCACATGATGCCCAGCTTGAGTATCGTTTTCTTCAGACCGGCGAAATCCTTCGCCAGGCGTTTCGCCTGATGCGACTCGTCATAGATCTGCTGGAGATGCGGCTGCACCATCGTGCCGAGCTCGGAGAGGTGGGTGTTCGCCCGCTCGCGATGGAACAGCAGGCCGCCGAGCTCCTCTTCCAGCAGCTTGATCGCCCGCGTCAGCGACGGCTGGGAGACGTTGCACTTCTCGGCGGCCTTGGTGAAGTTCAATTGATCCGCGACGGCCAGGAAATAACGGATCTGATGCATCTCCATAGCGGCCCCCTATCGAGTCGTTAGCCAACCGGCATTTCAGATCCTTGCCCCGTTTCGGCAGAGTCCGTGTGACGGCGCGATCGTCCTCGGCTCGCGCAACCAGGGAGGCTTTCGGCCATGAACATCCCCGTGATGCAGCGCAACATTATGACCTCACGCATGCTCGAAGGCAAAGTATCTCTGGTAACGGGATCGACGAGCGGCATCGGGCTGGGCATCGCCCGCGCGCTCGCGGCGGCCGGTTCCTCCATCGTCCTCAATGGGTTCGGCAATCCGCAGGAGATCGCGGCGACGCGATCGCGGCTCGGTTCGGAATTCAAGGTCGGGGTCGATTACTCGCCGGCCGACATGTCGAAGCCCGAGGCGATCCGGGACATGGTCGACGGCATCCTCAAGTCCTCCGGCCGCCTCGATGTCGTGGTCAACAACGCCGGGATCCAGCATGTCGCCCCGATCCAGGAGTTCCCGGTCGAGAAGTGGCAGCTGATTCTCGCCATCAATCTGTCCTCGGCGTTCCACACCACGCGTTGCGCGCTGCCCTCGATGCGCGAGCACGGCTGGGGACGCATCATCAACATCGCCTCGGCGCACGGGCTGGTCGCCTCGCCGTTCAAGTCGGCCTATGTCGCCGCCAAGCACGGCCTGGTCGGCCTGACCAAGGTGACCGCGCTCGAGACGGCGGAGGACGGCATCACCTGCAACGCGATCTGCCCGGGCTACGTGTTCACGCCGCTGGTCGAAGCGCAGATCGAGGCGCAGGCCAAGACCCACAACATCCCTCGGGAGCAGGTGGTGCGCGACGTGCTCCTGGCACAGCAGCCGAACAAGAAGTTCGCGACGGTCGAGGAGATTGGCGCGGTCGCCGTGTTC
>VAZU01000091.1:7182-7644 GCA_005884745.1 Alphaproteobacteria bacterium | reverse complement strand
CGCGGATGTTCTCGCGGAATCCGGCTTCGGTCTTGGTGCCCTCGTGGATCTCGAGCAGCATGTCGCGGCTCACGTTCACGTCCTCGCGCAGCCTGTCGAGCTGATTGGGTTTGCGCATCAGCCGGTCGAACACCTGCTTGGCGATGGGCACGAGGTCGGGATGGGCGACCCAGGTGCCGTCGTGGCCGTCGTTGGCCTCGCGCTCCTTGTCGGCGCGCACCTTGGCGAAGGCCGCCTCGTTCGCGGCAGGATCGTTCTTGACCGGGATCTGCGCCGCCATGCCGCCCATCGCGAAGGCGCCACGGCGATGGCAGGTCTTGATCAGGAGCAGCGCATAGGCGCGCAGGAACGCCTTGCCCATGACCACCTGGGAACGGTCCGGCAGCACGAATTTCGAGCTTTTGGCGAATTTCTTGATGAACGAGAAAATGTAATCCCAGCGGCCGGCGTTGAGCCCGGTGA
>VAZU01000091.1:0-7076 GCA_005884745.1 Alphaproteobacteria bacterium | reverse complement strand
CTTGGGCAGATAGAAATAGGGGCCGGTGCCCTGGGCGCGGAGCGCCTCGGCGTTGTGGAAATAATACAGGCCGAAGTCGAACAACGCCCCCGCGATCGGCTCGCCGTCGACGGTCAGGTGCTGTTCGGGAAGATGCCAGCCGCGCGGGCGCACGATCAGCACCGCAGGATTCTTGCCGATCGCATATTTCTTGCCGGTCGCCGGATCGGTGAAGGCGAGCCGGCCCGCCCAGCGGTCCTTCAGATTGAGCTGGCCCTCGACATTGTTGGCCCAGGTCGGCGAGTTCGCATCTTCGAAATCCGCCATGTAGACATTGGCGCCGGAGTTGAGCGCGTTGATGATCATCTTGCGATCCACCGGACCGGTGATCTCGACGCGCCGATCGAGCAAATCCTTGGGGATCGCCGCGATTTTCCAGTCGCCCTCGCGGATGTGTCGGGTCTGATGCAGGAAGTCGGGGAGTTCGCCGGCGTCGAACCGCGCCTGGCGGGCGGCGCGGCCGGCCAGCAGCCGCTTGCGGGTGGCGTCGAACCTGCGGTGCAGCTCGGCCAGGAACGCGAGCGCGTCGGGGCTCAGGATTTCCGCATGGCGCGGCCCGGGCTTGCCCGTGACCCGAACGCCGGCGACGGCGGCCCCCATCGCGGGCTTTGCGGCGGTGCGCCGCAGCCGTGCCGCGCCCCGCCGCGGAGGGTTGCGCCCGGACGCAGCACGGCGTCCCGCGGCGGCGTGGCCGCTCGCGCGTGTGCCACGGGGCCCCTTCGACAAGCTGCGAGAGGTGATGCGTTTGGCGGGCTTGCGCGTCGCGACCGATCTTCGCGACTTCGTTGCGGGTTTGCCGCGACGCGCGCCCTTGGCGCCGGCCTTTGCCGAGCTGTTGGCCGATGCCGCTTTGGCGGCCCTGGCGTTTCTCGCCTTATTCCTTCTTGGTCTCGTCGGTTTTCGGGCCATGGCTGGTCTCCTCGCCGGGCCTTATACCGGGCGAGCCGAAGGGGCGATAGCCACCCGGGCTGGAGCCAGGCGAAGACGAGGGAGTCCCCGAGAACGGCGAAGCCGGCCGCGGCGGGGTCGAGCCAAATCCCGGCGAGGGGCTCGGCGATGGGCGCGGCATGCCCGGGGATGGGCTCGGCGCGGGCCGTGCCGGAGCTGCAGCGGGTCTCGGGGCCGCCGGAGCGGCGGGTCTCGGGGCTGCCGGAGCCGCGGGTCTGGGAGCTGCCGGAGCCGCAGCGGGTTTCGCGGCCGCTGGCTTTCGCGCCGAGGATTTCCGGGCGGCGGCGCGCTTGGGAGCCGCACGCTTGGGAGCCGCACGCTTGGCCTTCTTGGCGGTCGCCCTGCGGGCCGGCTTCCTCGCCTTGACCGACTTGCCGCGCCGAGCGGCGCCCGCGCGGCGCGCGGCCGTCCTCGCACCGGCCTTGCGCTTGGTCGCCGAGCGCTTTCCGGCCTTCTTCTTGGTCCTGGTCGTCTTCGACTTCGATTTCCGAGCAGCTTTAGCCATAACGTCCTCCTGCTTTTGTTGGTCAGGCTTCATCACGCGGGGCGCGGCATGCGGAATCGTCTCCGCCGATCCCCCAACTCACGCCCGGTTCATGCGTCCGAATGCAAGCGTCCGGCTCATCCTTTCTGCTTCCGCGAGCGTTGCAAGGCCTGCGGTTGCGGTCCGCCCGTCGCCCAGTCGAGCAGCTCCACGGTATGGACGATCGGGATCTCGGTTACCAATTCGAGCTGCGTCATACAACCGAGATTGCCAGCAGCAATGACATCCGGAGCGACCCTTGCAATGTTTGCTGCTTTTCTCTCCGCAAGTCTACGAGCAATTATCGGCTGAAGCATGTTGTAGGTTCCGGCCGATCCGCAGCACAGATGTCCCTCCGGCACGTCGCGGACTTCGAATCCGGCCCTCGCCAGCAATGCCTTGGGCTCGTGCAGCACCCTCTGGCCGTGCTGCAGCGAGCAGGCCGAATGATAGGCGACCACGAGGTTGCCGTCGCGCACCGGCGGCATCAGGTCGAGCGTGGCCAGATATTCCGACACGTCTTTCGTCGACTCGGCGACCCGCGCCGCCTTTTTCGCATAGACATGGTCGTTGCGCAGCAGAAAACCGTAATCCTTCATCATCGTGCCGCAGCCGGACGCGGTGACCAGGATCGCGTCGATCCCTTCGCGCTCGATCGCACGCGCCCAGACGTCGATGTTGCGCCGCACAAAATCGAGCGATTCGCCCTCGCGGCCGAGATGATGGGTCAGCGCTCCGCAGCAGCCCTCGCCTTGCGGCACCACGACTTCGATGCCATGGCGGTTGAGCAGTCCGATCGCGGCCTGGTTGACCGCAGGCGCCAACACCTGGTTGACGCAGCCCGACAGGATCGCGACCCGGCCTTTGCGCTCGCCGATCGCCGGGAAGCGCCGTTTGCTTCCAACCTTCGGCCAAGCCGGCGGCGTGGCGGGGATGAGGCGCGACAGGGCCGCAAGCGACCGCAATCCCAACAGCGAGAGCAGCGGAGCAAGCCATCTTGCCGGCCATGCCAGCCATAATGCCAGCCGGAACCGAGCCGGATTCGGCAGGATTTTCGCCAGCAAGGCGCGCAACAGGCGCTCAAGGGCCGGCCGGCGATAGGTCCGTTCGATGTGCACCCGCGCATGGTCGACGAGATGCATGTAATGCACGCCAGCCGGGCACGTCGTCATGCAGGCGAGGCAGGAAAGGCAACGGTCGATATGCTTGACCACCTCCGCCGTCGCCGGCCGGTCGTGCTCGAGCATGTCCTTGATCAGGTAAATCCGGCCGCGCGGCGAATCGAGTTCGTCCCCGAGCAGCACATAACTTGGGCATGTTGCGGTGCAAAAGCCGCAATGCGTGCAGGTGCGAACGATGCGCTCGGATTCGGCAGTCGCCGGATCGCGCAATTGATCCAATGTGAAGCTCGTTTGCATTTATTTCAATCTCATCCACTCACACGCCCGCGTACATCCGTCCCGGTCCGAGGATGCGCTTGGGATCGAAGCTCTCCTTGACGCGCCGGGTCAATGCGGCCAGCGCCTCGGGCTGCGGCTCGAATACATCGATGGCCGCACGCACCGATGCCGGGGCGCGCACCAGCGTCGCATGACCGCCGGCCGAGCGCACGGCACCGCGCACCAGCGCCGCGCCGGCATCCTCGAGCGGCGGCAGCGCGATCCAGATCAGCCCGCCCGCCCAATCGTAGAACAGATCGGCCTCGACCTCCGCCGCGATCTCCGCCGCGACCTGCGGCCCCAGTGTCGGGGCCGTCGACACTCGCCACAGCGGCCGGCCGGCGCCATCCGTCGCGGCGAACGCGGTGGCGTCGCGGACCGCCTGCCACAGCGCCCGCGAGCCAGCCTCGCCGATCGTCAGCATGACCCCATCGGGCTCGAGCAGCCGCTCCAGCATCGCTTTGCGCTGGGCGATCGATGGCGGCACGCCTTCCAGCCGAAACGCGGTGATGGCGCTGCCGGCGGCGGCCGCGCCCAGCATCCGGGCGGCAATATTCGCCGGCAGATGCGCCGCTCCGGAAACGTCGCTGGAGGAGCCGACGGCGGCCGCCATCGCGGCGACCGCGTTGCGGTCGTCGAGGCCGAGAACCAGCAGGCTCTCCTCGGCCGGCGCGCGCGGCAAGACCTTGATCGTGACCTCCGTCATCGCCGCGAGCGTGCCCCAGGAGCCGGCGAGCAGCTTACAAAGATCGTAACCCGTGACGTTCTTCACCACCCGTCCGCCGGACTTGAAGACCTCGGCGCGGCCGGAGACCGCCGAGACCCCGAGGAAATGGTCGCGCGCGGCGCCCGCCTTGATGCGGCGCGGACCGGAGAGATTCGTCGCGAGCGCGCCGCCCAGCGTGCCGCGGCCCATCGATCGGCCCAACACCGGACCGTAATCCATCGGCTCGAAGGCGAGCTCCTGGTCGCGCGAGGCGACGAGTTCCTCGATCTCCGCCAGCGGCGTGCCGGCCTTGGCCGAGAGCACCAGCTCTTCCGGCTCGTAGAGGGTGACCCCCGAGAGCCCGGAGAGATCGAGGGTCAGGTCCCATTGGGCGGCGCGGCCGATCTCGCGCTTCGATCCGCCGCCGACGATCTCCAGCGTCTTGCCGCCGGCGAGCGCCCATTCGACCGCGGCCGCGACGTCCTTTTGGTCCCGTGGCGTGAACCGGTCTACCATCTAGAACCGCGGGATGTCCGGAAACGGCAGCCGACCGCCGCGAACGTGCATCCGCCCGAGCTCGGCGCAACGATGCAGCGTCGGAAACACCTTGCCCGGATTGAGCAGACCCTGGTCGTCGAACGCGCATTTCACGCGTTGCTGCTGGGCCAGATCGATTTCGTTGAACATCTCCGGCATCAGGTCGCGCTTCTCGACTCCGACGCCGTGTTCACCGGTGAGCACGCCGCCGACTTCGACGCAGAGCTTGAGAATGTCGGCGCCGAAAGCCTCGGCGCGCTCGAGCTCGCCCGGGGTATTGGCGTCGTAAAGGATCAGCGGATGCAAATTGCCGTCGCCGGCGTGGAACACGTTGGCGACCCGCAGACCGTAGCTCGCCGACATTTCCCGCATCCGCGCCAGCACCAGCGGCAGCTTGCCGCGCGGAATGGTGCCGTCCATGCAATAGTAGTCCGGCGAGATGCGCCCCACCGCCGGAAACGCCGCCTTGCGCCCGGCCCAGAACGTCAGCCGCTCCTGTTCGGAATTGGACACCCGCAGATTGGCCGCGCCGCAGCCTTGGGCAATGGCCGAGACCCGCTCGAGCAAATGATCGACCTCGGCTTGCGGCCCGTCGAGTTCGACGATGAGCAGAGCCTCGACGTCGAGCGGGTAGCCGGCATGGACGAATTCCTCGGTGGCGCGAATGGCGGGCCCGTCCATCATCTCCATGCCGCCCGGGATGATGCCGGCCCCGATGATCTTCGCGACGCAGTCCCCGGCCGCCTCGGAGGACGCAAAGCCGATCAGCACCGCGCGCGCGGTCTGCGGCCGCTTGAGGATGCGTACGGTGATCTCGGTAATGACGCCGAGCAAGCCCTCGGAGCCGGTCATGAGCCCGAGCAGATCGTAGCCGTCGCTGTCGAGGTGCTTGCCGCCCAGCCGAATGATGTCCCCGGAAATCAGTACCATCTCCAAGCCGAGCAGATTGTTGGCGGTCATCCCGTATTTGAGGCAATGCACGCCTCCGGAATTCTCCGCCACGTTGCCGCCGATGGTGCAGGCGATCTGCGAGGACGGATCCGGCGCGTAGTAGAAGCCGGCGTGCTCGACCGCCTCGGTGATGCCGAGATTGGTGACGCCGGGCTGGGCGACCACGGCGCGGTTGTCGAAATCGATGTCCAGGATGCGATTGAATTTGGCCATGCCCAGCAAGACGCCGTCGGCGAGCGGCAGCGCGCCGCCCGAGAGCGAAGTCCCCGCGCCCCGGGGGACCACCTTGATGCCCCGCTCATGGCAATAGCGCAGCACCTGCGCCGCCTGGTCGGTCGTCGAAGGCAGGACCACGACCATCGGCAGTTGGCGGTAGGCGGTCAGCCCGTCCGACTCATAAGGGCGCATCTCGGGCTCGCTTGCGATCACGCCCTCTCCCGGGACGATGGCGCGCAGCCCGGCCACGATCTCGTCGCGGCGGGAGACAAGGCCCGCATCCGGCGCCGGCATCGTCACTGGCATCGAACAGCTCCACGGAATGCTTCGCCCCTTATAGCGCGAAAACACCAAGGCCGATGCAAAGTGAGGTGTCGAGGCCTGTGCCGATCATGCGGCCTGACGGCGCGGCCGTCCGGCTCGGATGTCCGGGTCGGGCCCGGCGCGCATGGGCTTCGACCTCGCTCAACTTTGCCCGCGAGCCCACGGCTATTCTATGCTCGCCAAGTCCGCAGCGAGCGAGCAAAGGCCCGCCATGATCAAAGACCTCGTCGTCAACCTCTCGGCCCGCAATGGCGCCGACCCTGCGAGCGATTATGCGATTTCGATCGCCGACGCCTTCCGGGCGCATGCGTTCGGCATCGCCTTCGCGTATGAGCCGATCCTGCCCCCCAGCGTCATGGGCGGGCTGCCGCCCGACATCATCGAGGCGCAACGCGCCGAAGGCGAGGACGCCGCCAACGTCCTGATCGCCAGATTCGAGGAATCGGCGCGCCGCGCCGGGCTGTCCGCGCAATCGCGCATGATCCCCACCAGCCTCGCCGGCGCCGCCGATCTGTTCGGCCAGATCGCGCGGCGGTTCGACCTCTCGGTGGTGTGCCAGGCGCAGCCCAATACGCTGGCACCCCAGGAATTGATCATCGAGGCCGCGCTATTCGAGTCCGGCCGCCCCGTGCTGGTCGTGCCCTACATCCAGAAGGGGGGCCTCAAGCTCGATCGCGTCCTGGTGTGCTGGGACGCAAGCCGCAACGCCGCGCGCGCGATCGCCGACGCCATGCCGTTCCTGCGGCGCTCCAAGGCGGTCGACGTCGTCGTGGTGGCGACCGAGCGGCCGAAGAGCGACGAGCTGCCGGGCGCCGACATGGCCGAGCATCTGGCGCGGCACGGGCTCGAGGTCGACCTCAGGCGCATCGTCTCGGGCGGCACCGACGTGGCCAGCACCATCCTGTCCTACGCGGCCGATGCGGGGGCCCATTTCATCGTCATGGGCGGATACGGCCACTCGCGCCTGCGCGAGTTCATCCTCGGGGGCGCGACGCGCGGCATCCTTTCGGCGATGACGGTCCCCACCCTGATGTCGCACTGAGCGGAGAACACAGGACGGATGAGGGGACGGAGAACGCAACGGCCGCTACGCTTGCGCGGCGGTTTCTCCTCCATTCTCCCTCGTCCGGCTGACCACGAGCCCCCGCGCACGCGCATCGGGGATTCCCAATCCGCGCAGCACGTACAGCATAAGCGCCTCCACCGGCTCGAGCTCGCCCTCGGCCGTTGCGGAAGCCAGCGGCCCGATCAAACTCTCGAGCAAGGCCCCGACCGCCGCCGCCGCGGAGAGGTGCGCGTTCTGGGCGGGCAGGTGTCCGCCGCGGATTGCCCGCTCGATGCGGGTTTGGAACTCCGCGGCCAGCGCCTGGCGATAGACCAGCCGGACGGCGTC
>VAZU01000090.1:1849-10022 GCA_005884745.1 Alphaproteobacteria bacterium | reverse complement strand
CGTGGCCGATCATATGGGAGCTGCGAAGAAAGGGCTGGCGGCCCTGGTGATCGAATGGGACGACGGTCCGCACGCCAAGCTCAGCACGGAAGACATCGCGAGCGAACTCGAAAAGGCGACGCTCAAGTCCGGGGCGGTTGCGCAGAATATCGGCAATGTCGACGAAGCCATGGCGAGCGCCGTCACCAAGGTCGAGGCGATCTACCAGGTTCCGTTCCTCGCACACGCGACAATGGAGCCGATGAACTGCACGGTTCATGTCCGCAAGGACGGCTGCGAAGTCTGGGTCGGCAACCAAGCGCTCGGGCGAGCCCAGGCGGCGGCCGCGAAGACCGCCGCCCTGCCGTTGGACAAGGTCGCGGTCCACAATCATCTGATCGGCGGCGGCTTTGGCCGGCGGCTGGAGATCGATGGCGTCATCCGCGCGGTCGAGATCGCCAAGCACGTCGAGGGTCCCGTCAAGGTCGTATGGACCCGCGAGGAAGATATCCAGCACGACATGTACCGGCCCTATTTCTTCGACCGGATGTCTGCCGGTCTCGATGAGAAAGGAAAGCCGGTCGCCTGGAACCATCGTTTCGCGGGCTCCTCGATCATGGCGAGGTGGCTCCCTCCGGGGTTCAACAAGGGTCTCGACCCCGACACCACCGAGGGCGCGATCGATCTGGCGTATGCCCTTCCGAACCTGCACGTCGAGTATTCGCGGGTGGAACCTCCGGGCATTCCCACCGCCTTCTGGCGCAGCGTCGGGCCGTCGCACAACGTGTTCGTGACCGAAAGCTTCATGGACGAACTGGCGGCGGCGGCGAAGCAGGAT
This sequence comes from Alphaproteobacteria bacterium, assembly GCA_005884745.1. GTDB lineage: Bacteria > Pseudomonadota > Alphaproteobacteria > Rhizobiales > Xanthobacteraceae > AP-16. Next base: position 9,205 of record VAZU01000090.1, on the reverse strand, counting down.
CCGCTCGCCTATCGGCTGGCCCTGCTCGACAAGGCGCCCCGCGCCAAGGCGGTGCTCGAGCTTGCCGCGCAAAAGGCCGGCTGGGGACAGCCGTTGCCTGATAGGGTCGGCCGTGGCGTCTCGAAGTATCGAAGGACGGAGCGGTTCGTGTCCGACGCGTCGTCTGCGCGGTCGATTGCGGCACCGTCGTCAATCCCGACACCGTCCGGGCGCAGATCCAGAGCGCGATCATGTTCGGCGCCACGGCGGCGCTCTATGGCGAGATCACGCTCAAAGACGGCCGCGTCGAGCAAACCAACTTCGATACCTACCAGATCCTGCGCATGAACGAGGCGCCGGCCGTCGAGGTCCACATCGTCCAAAATACCGAGCCGCCGGGCGGAATGGGCGAGGCCGGGACTTCGGCCATCGTCCCCGCAGTCACCAACGCGATCTTTGCGGCCACCGGCAAGCGCCTGCGAAAGCTGCCGATCGACACCGCCGCGTTGAAGCAGCCGGCGTGAATCGAACACCGTCGCGATGCGTAAGGAGCGGCAAACGCTGAAATCCAAACGACCGACGCCGCTGTCGGGTTTATCGACCCGCAAAACAATGTCCTGAGCGAGGCCTTGAGGCCGTCCACGGAGCATGGCTCCTCGAATGCGTCCGCCCGTGCCGCTCAGCACGGCTCCTCCGCCGCAATGACGTGCGGCGGCGATGGGATCGTGTAGAGGTCGTTCACCAGCGCGGCGCGATGCTGCAACACGGCGCGCTGATTGATCGAGCCTTTATCGGTGATCTCGCCGATGTCGAGCGAGGCCGGCTCGTCAAGCAGGATCACCCGGCAGACACGGGTGGAGCTGCCGGTGCTGTCTTTCACATGTGCGTTCAGGAGGCGCTGAAACTCCTGTCTCACCCGCTGGTTATGGAGCACGTCGATCGCGGGAGCATTCATCGAGAGCTGCGGAAAGAGGCATCGGCAAGCATCGAGGTCGGGAAAGACGAGCGCCGCGATTTCATCGCGATCGGACCCGGTCAACACGATGTCGCGCACTAGCGGAGCGAATTCCTCGATGAATCTCACACGCAACCGGTCCACATTGACCCACGTGCCGCTCGACAGCTTGAATTCGTCCGTAATCCGTCCTTCGTACAGCAGGCCCCTGCAGGGGTCAGCCGGATCATCGAACCTGAACGCATCGCCCAGCCGGTAGAAGCCTTCTTCGTCGAACGCGTTGCCGGTGAGAATGGGGCTGCGCCAGTAGCCGGGCGTGATGCTGGGGCCGCGCAACCGGGCTTCGAGCTTGCCGTCCATCGGCACCAGCTTGACCTCCACCCCGGGCGGCGGCAGACCGATATTGTTCGCCCTGTCGGTGTCCCAGGTGCGGCCGAACGCATAGGGCGCGGTTTCGGTCGAGCCCAATCCGGTCAGGAACAGAATGCTTTCACCGCAAGTGTTCGCGGCGAGCTGCTTCATTTCGTCGAAAACGTTCTGAGCAATTCCGGCCCCGGCGTACCAAAGCACCTTGAGGCGGCTGAAGAAGTTCCGCCGCAGCTGGGCATCGGTCCGCAGGTATGGCAACAGCGCTTCGAAGCCCTTGGGCACGTTGAAATACCAGTTCGGCGCGACTTCCCGCAGGTTGCGCACGGTCGCCTCGATCGCGCCGGGTAACGGTTTGCCCTCGTCGATGAAAAAGGTGCCGCCGTTGTAGAGCACGATCCCGAAATTGTGATTGCCGCCCGCGGTGTGGTGCCACGGCGCCCAATCCACGACGACGGGCGGCTCGTCCTGGAAATAGGCGAGTGCGCTGCGGATCATCTCCTGGTTCGAGCACCACATGCGCTGCGTGTTGACGACCGCCTTGGGCATCCCCGTCGAACCGGACGTGAACAGGAATTTTGCGATCGTGTCGGGCCCGACGTTTGCGTGCGCGACATCGACGGCCGTCGTGGCAGCAAGGGCGGCGAGGTCCGAAAATTGCGTCGCACGGCGGCTCGGGATCGGATGACGCGTCACCACGATTTCGATGTCCGGCGCGGCGACGCCCTCGATGGCCCGCGTATAGCTGTCGCCATCGGCGGCGAACACCAAGCCGAGAGTGATCAAATCGAATATGTATCGCAGCTTCGCCAAGTCGGTGGAGATCAGCGAGTAGGCCGGCGAGATCGGCGCGTACGGAATGCCGACGTAGTTCGCGGCGAGGCCGAGCAGGGCGTGCTCGATATCGTTGCCGGACAAGATGACGATCGGACGCTCGGGGGAAAGCTCGCGGCGGATCAGCGCTTCCCCGATGCGTCGCACGCGGTTGAGCGTCTCGGCATAGGTGAGGCAGCGCCAACCTCCCCCACCCTCGCGCTGCGCGAACAAGATCCGATCCGGCGCGTGCGCCGCCCAGTATTCGAGCCGTTCCGTCAGCTTCTCCGGGTAGCTAGCCAGAGTTTCTGTCGATCGCAGATAGATCGTGCCGTCCGCCCGGCGATCGGTCACGACAGTCGGGTGGCCGAGGCGAACCGCGCGAACGGCTGGCGAGTTTTTTGAAGCCAAATCGGGCATCGCTTCGGACACGGCGGCCTCCCGTCTGCTCATCGATTAACCAGCGGGCAGCCGCCCTCCGACAGCGGACGAAATGCCTGCTCTCCCGGAATTGACGAGATCAGCTTGAAGTAATCCCAGTCGCCCTTGGATTCTGTCGGCTTTTTTGCCTCATAGAGGTAAACGGGGTGGATCTTGCGCCCATCGATTCGGATCGAGCCCTTGCCGTAGAGCGGATCGTCGGTCGGAAGCTCCTTCATCTTGGCCACCACGAGTCTGCCGTCGCGGCCGTTCCCGGCCGCCGCCACCGCCTTGAGATAATGCAAGGTCGCCGAATAAACCCCCGCCTGCATGTCGTTCGGCATCAGCTTTCGCGGGTGCTGCTCCTGGAACCGCTTGGCGAAGGCTCGGCTGGCGTCATTCTGATCCCAATAGAACGGCATCAGACCCAGCACACCCTGCGCGGCGTGCAATCCGAGAGCCTGCACGTTGTTGATCTGGAAAACGAATCCCGGCATCGTGAATTTGCCGGCGAGCCCGAATTCAGCCGCCTGTTTGAGTGCATTGGACAGGTCGCCGCCGGCGTTGGCAAAAGCGATGGTATCCGCGCCCGAAGCTTGGGCTTGGATCAGGTAAGACGAGAAGTCGGCAGTGCCGATCGGTGCGCGTACCGACCCCGCCACCCGGCCGCCGAGCGCGGTTACCTCTTCGGATGCGTTGGCTTCGAGCTCCTTGCCGAAGGCGTAGTCGGCGGAGATGAAGAACCACTTCTTGCCGCCCCGAGCATATACGGCCTTGGCGAATCCGTGCCCGAGCTCCCAGGTATCGTAGGTCCAGTGTACGGTGTTCGGGGAGCAGGATTTCCCGGTCAACTCCGCGGTTCCCGCCCCTGATCCAATCAGCACCTTGTTGAGATCCCGCGCCAGCACATTGACCGCGAGCGCGATCGAGGAATTCGGCACGTCGATGATCATGTCGACGCCCTCGGTTTCATACCAGCCACGCGCAATGCCCGCGCCGATATCGACCTTGTTCTGGTGGTCGGCTGCTTTCACCTCCACCTTCACGCCCAGCTCCTTGGCATAGTCATCCACCGCGAATTGCGCGGCAATGACCGAACCGATGCCTTGGCTGTCGGAGTAGACCGATGATCGGTCGTTGAGCACGCCGATCTTGACACTCGTTTCAGCGCCCGCCGTCAGCGGCGCGAGCGTCAGGGCAGCTGCGAGCAATGTACGAGCGCTTTTCATCGCATTCCTCCCTTGTTGGGCCGAGGTCCCGGTTTGGCTTTCGTCGCGCCGTCAGGCATCAAGCTTGAGCGCGCGAACCGCGTTTTCCTTGAGAATGAGTTGGTGCACCTCCGGCTTGAAGCCGGCGTTCTTGAAGTCGCTGATCCAGCGATCGGGCTTGATCAGCGGATAATCCGAGCCGAACAGCATCTTGTGCTTGAGCTGAGCGTTGGCGTGCTGGACGAGCTGCGCCGGAAAGTATTTCGGCGACCAGCCGGACAGGTCGATGTAGACGTTCGGTTTGTGGAGACAGACCGAAAGAGCTTCGTCCTGCCAGGGCCATGACGGATGCGCGATGATGATCGTCATGTCGGGGAAATCGACCGCGACATCATCGAGGTGAATCGGGTTGGAGTATTTGAGGCGCAGTCCGCCGCCGCCCGGCATGCCGGTGCCGATGCCCGAATGGCCGCTATGGAAGATTGCCGGCAGCTTGTGCTCGGCAATCACCTCATAGAGCGGATACGCCATCCGGTCGTTCGGGAAGAAACCCTGGACGGTGGGGTGGAACTTGAAGCCGCGGATCACCCCGGCCTCGAGCAAACTGCGCGCCTCGCGCACGCCCATCCGTCCCTTGTGCGGGTCGATGCTGGCAAAGGCCGTCATGATATCGCTGTTCTCGAGGGCCGCATCGGCAACCTCCTCGTTCGGAATCCGCCGAGCGCCGATCTGGAATTCCGAATCGACCGTGAACATCACCAAGCCGATCTTTCTCTCGCGATAGTAGGCGATGGTCTCGGCAATGGTCGGGCGTTTCCCGACCTTGAAGTACCTGCTGGCGGCTTCGTCGTATGGCTGCCACGCCTCGTCATGAGGCTGCCGGCAGGACACTTCGGCATGCGTGTGAACGTCGATGGCGATCAAGTCTTTGATGTTCATGATGAGTGTTCCCAGTCGGCGACGCTGCGGCCCGAGCGAACCAGCTCGACGAGCAGCGGTGCGGGCTGCCAATGCATCGGACCGAAGATCGTGCGGTATTTCTCGATTCCCGCGAGCACGGTTTCGAGGCCCAAGGTTTCGGCATGGAACATGGGGCCGCCGCGATAACGCGGGAAGCCATAGCCGCTGGTCCAAACAACATCGACGTCCGCCGAACGCAGAGCGACGCGTTCTTCCAGAATCCGGAAACCCTCGTTGATCAGCGGATAGATGCAGCGCTCGACGATCTCGTCCGCGCTGTGACGGCGCTGCGGAACTTGCAGCTCGGTTGCGCGTGCGCGCAGCACGGCACCGGCCTCCGGATCGTCGTGGCGGGTACGGTCGCCCGCCGCATAGCGATAGTAGCCCTTGCCGTTCTTCTGTCCGAGGCGACCGGCTTCGACCAATGCGAAGTCCGCCTGGTAATAGGTTGCGTCGGGCGGGTAGCGATCGGCGTTCGCCTTATGGACGTTGACCCCCACATCGATACCGGCCATGTCGAATACGGCGAGAATGCCCATCGCCATGCCCCATTGCTCGAGCGCACTGTCGACTTGGCGCGGCGGCGCGCCTTCCAGAACCATGCGCTCGGCCTCGCGCGCATAGCCTTCCATCATCCGGTTGCCGATGAAGCCGTAGCAGACGTTGGCAAGGACCGGCGTCTTCTTCAGCGGACGGGAGAGTTCCATGATGGTTCGGATCACCTCGGCCGAGGTCTGCGGCGTCCGGACCACCTCGAGCAGCGGCATCACATTCGCGGGCGAGAAAAAATGCATGCCGACGACGTCCTGCGGCCGTTTGGTCGCGCGCGCGATTTCCGTGACGTCCAGAGTCGAAGTGTTCGTCGCGAGCACAGCCGCGGGCTTTGCCACCCGGTCGAGAGCCGCGAAGATCTTCCGCTTGAGGTCCATGCTCTCGAAAATCGCCTCGATGATCACGTCGGCATCACTGAGATCGGTATAATCAAGCGTTCCCCGAATATGGCGCATCCGCCGTTGCTTCTCGTCCGGCGTCAATCGCCCCCGCTTGACCATCGTCTGATAGACGCGATCAACGCGATCGAGACCCTGCGTCAGGGATTCCTCGCTGATATCCAGGATCGTCACCGGGATCGCAGCGTTTGCAAAGCAGACCGCGATGCCAACCCCCATCGTGCCGGCACCGATTACCGCGGCCGTCGTTACGGGGCGCGGCCGCGCGGTCTCCGACAGGTCCGGAATGATTCGCGTGCCGCGTTCCGCAAAGAACACATGCACGGCGGCGCGGCTTTCGACCGTCGTCTTCGCGCCATTGACCAGCTTGTCCTCGTGGAGCAGGCCCTCGCCGAACGGCAGGCGCAACGAGGCGCGTACTGCCTCGATCGCCGTCAGCGGGGCCACGCGATTGGGATAGTGCTCTTTGGCTTGCGCGACGAAGCGATCGAAGATCTCTTGCGTGCCGGTAGCCGGATCGACGGAATGTTCACTGGTTCGGCGGGGCCCCCTGCCCCGCGCGAGCAGTGCGCGGGCATACTCGACGCCGCCCTGTCCCAAATCGCCGTCGACGACCGCGTCGAGAAACCCGTAGCGCAGGGCCTCATCGGCATCGACGGGACGCGCACCGAGAATGAGCTCGAGCGCCTTATCCGCGCCGATGAGGCGCGGCAGTCGCTGCGTACCCCCGGCACCCGGGATGATCCCAAGCGTCACCTCCGGCAAGCCGAAGCGCGTGCCCGGCGCCGCAATCCGATAGTGACAGGCGAGCGCGATTTCCAGGCCGCCGCCGAGGACCGTCCCATGCATCGCGGCGATCACCGGCACCGGGAGCGCCTCGAAACGTCCAAGCAACGCGCGATATTCCGCTTCCTTCGGCGGCCCGTTGAACTCGCCGAGATCGGCACCGGAAAAGAACGTGCCGCCCTCACAGCGCAGCACCACGGCCTTTACGCCGGCCAGCCCCGCGACCTGATCGAGCCCGCGCGCCAAGCCTGCGCGCACCGCGGCCGTGATCGTATTGACCGGCGGATTATCGACCGAGATGACGGCAATATCGGCCTGGCGCGCAACCTGGACGAGGTCCTTCAACATATGTTCTCCCGGGAGCAGTGCGAACATTGGTTATTCTACATAACAGTTATGGCTTGTCAAGGTGATAAAAATGTACTATATCCATCGAGCGAAGCTGCCCCATGGAGGTGAGACTTGCGACAAGCCGCACGAAGGAAGAGCGATGTTTCCCAATCGGGAGAGCCGGTTACGGGCTCCATTGGCGCCGGGAACGGCGGCCGCCGAATTGATTATGGCCCGCTTCGCGACAGCATCGGGTACGCACTCAGGCGGGCCCAAGTCGCGGTGTTTCAGAACTTCTATGAAGCGTTCGCAGAGCTGGACATCCGACCGGCGCAGTATTCCGTGCTGACCATCATCGAGCTCAATCCAGGCGTGAGCCAGACGCAAGCCGCCGATGCGCTCGCGATCAAGAAGACGAATTTCGTCGCGATGATCGATGGCCTCGAGGCGCGAGGCCTGGCTCGGCGCACGCCGAGCGAAAATGATCGACGTTTCCATGCACTGCGCCTGACTGATAAGGGGAAAGCGCTGATGAGCAAGCTGCACAAGATTGCCGCTGCCCACGAGGGCTCGATCACCCAACGGCTGG
>VAZU01000090.1:0-1786 GCA_005884745.1 Alphaproteobacteria bacterium | reverse complement strand
CGAAAGCGTTTACGGCAGACCGGCCCCGTAGCGCAGGCATCAAAATAGAGCCGGTCATCAATCTCGAGATAGCCAAGGAGAGGTAGGATGGACCCGCAACAAACGCATGCACCGCAGCCGATGGTTCCGGCGCTCCGCGCGCTCTACGAGCCGCTTGCGCCCTATGCTTACGCCTTGATGCGATTCTGCGTGGGGGCAACCATCGTCCCGCACGGCTACACGAAACTCTTCCAAGGTGCCGTGGCTCCGGCCGCCGGGATGATCGCCAAGCTCGGTCTGGAGCCCGCAGTAGCGTGGGCGTATTTCGTCGGCGGCGTCGAGTTCTTCGGCGGGATTCTGTTGGCGGTCGGCCTGCTGACCCGGCTGGCGGCGGCGATGCTGGTCGTCGAGTTCGCCGTCATTGTGTTCGCCGTCAAATTTGCCATCGGTTTCTTCGCCTTCAAGGGCGGCTTCGAGCTGGAGCTGCTATTGGGCTTGCTCTGCCTTGCGATCTGCTTCAAAGGCGGTGGCAGGTTGTCGGTCGATCACGCCATCGGTAAGGAGCTATAGTCACCTCGCGCTTCGCTTTGCCCACCCGTGCTGTGTTGGCGCTGTAGGATGGGTAGAGCGGAAGCGAAACCCACGCTGGTTTTGACGAGGGGTGATGGGTTTTCCCCCGGGTCGAGCCCGGGGTCGACCCATCCTCCCCGAGTTCAGAACAGCAGGAGCGCCCAGGCCACCGCGGCGGCCCGGCGGCCGGACTGTTCGTGCCGATTGAGCTGTTGTTCAACGAAGCCCAGACGGCGGATGCGCCGTCACCTACGTCGTTCCCTCGTCGCTCATCGCGATCGACGATAACGCGCCCCTCTTGGCAGCAGCCAAGCGACCCGATGACAAGCTCGAAGCCCTCATGGTCTCCGCGCTCGGTTGAATTGAAGTCTGGTCGCCGGAACAGTTCGGCATAAACGCGCAAGCGCGCCGCCGGCGGATCAGCCGGTCGAGCCCGCCCGCTGCCTTTTTTGCCGCCGGCCCCGACTGGGGGGCCGCGCGCGGCGCTTCATTCGCGGCGCGGGCGTCCTCTTCGTAGCCGACGGCGCCCTATGTTCTGCTGCGTTCGGCTCGACGACGGACCCGGCCGCCACGATCCCAAACGCCTGCTCGAGGACAGCCAACTCCTCGGGCAGCATATCGGCCAATCTGTGAACGTCGGGCAGCACATTGGCGCCGGCGATCAGGCCGAAATCGAGCTGGTCGCGATAGCTTTGCACCGTGACGTTCAGAGCAAGACCATTCGTTGCGATCGACACCGGAAAAATGTTCAACAACTCGGCGCCGGCAGCGTAAAGCGTTTGCTTTGGCCCGGGCACATTTGAAATGGTGACGTTGGCAATCGGAGGCAAGACATCCGACAGGTTCGAGCGAGTGTACAGCAGAGCGAGAATCTGCACTAGAATGGGCGCGCCCAGCATCGTCAGGTTGGAGATTTGCGGCATCAGCGCACGCATCGGAAGCGACATTTCCTTGGACTTGGTCGATTGCGCGATAATCGTCTCGAGCCTTTGCCTGGGATCTTCGACATCGCTTGCCAGCGAGCAAATCATGCCGAACACTTGGTTGTTCGCGTCCGCATTTCCTCCTTCGCGCAGCGAGATCGGAACGGCCGCGGTCAGCGAGCGCGACGGCAGAACTCCCCGTTCCAGCAGATAGCGGCGGAGCGCACCGCTCGACACAGCCATGACGACATCGTTCAATTTTCCGCCGGCCTGCTTCGCAACAACTTTCGCCTGCGACAGAGAAATCGAGACGG
>VAZU01000089.1:7352-13850 GCA_005884745.1 Alphaproteobacteria bacterium | reverse complement strand
GCGGCGCGCGCGGCTTCCGCGAAGGTGAAGCCGGACAGGCCGCGCTCGGCGATCAGGTCGAGCGTTGCCCGGACCAGCGCCTCGCGCAGATTGCCGTGACGATAGCCGCGCCGGCCCGGCGGCGGACCGTGTCTCGACCAAATCATGTGAGGATATCTTACATGAATCGCGGCGCCGGGGGCAGAGCGGGCCGAAGCTTCCCCAAGCCCCGCTGGCGAGCCTACGGCCATCGGCCTAATGCTCCGCCATGAAATCGATCGGCGTCATTTCCGACACGCACGGGCTGCTGCGCCCGCAGGCGCTCTCGGCGCTTCAGGGCTCCGACCTGATCATCCACGCCGGCGACGTCGGTGACCCGGCGATCCTCGCAGCGCTCGGCAAGATCGCGCCCGTGTTGGCCGTGCGCGGCAATATCGATCGAGGCGCCTGGGCCGGAGACCTGCCGGCCAGGCAGATCGTGCAGCTCGAGGAGCATTCGATTTACGTCTTGCACGATCTTTACGAGCTGGATCTGGATGCGGCATCCGCCGGTTTTCACGCAATCATCTTCGGCCATTCGCACCGGCCGAAGATCGAAACGAAGGACGGCGTGCTCTATTTCAATCCCGGAAGCGCGGGACCGCGGCGGTTTGATTTGCCGATAACCGTCGGCAGACTCACGATCTCGGATGGCGGGCTGCAGGCCGAGATCATCGATCTGGGTTCGGCGGCTACAGGAAGCAGGGCGGGCAAGGGCGCGTAGCGCCGTGCCCACCCCGGGGATCAGAAGCCAGAAATCCGAAATCAGAGATCAGAAATCAGAGATCAGAAATCAGAGAGCCAAGCGATCATCCTTTCCGATCTCTGATTTCTCACTTCCGACCACCTGCCGGTGGGCACGCTTTGCCCACCCTACGGCGCTCGCAATTCGGTTCTGCCGTTGCTACATAGAGGACAGGGGAAACCATCGAGGAGATGCCGCCATGGCGGTTCGACCACAAAGCAAGACCATCACCAAGAAGGCCGATCCGGAAGAAACTGTGCCGGAGCAGCTCGGGCAGAAGAGGCGACCCGAAAAAGGCCCGTTCCGCCTCCAGGTGGATCGGCAAACCAAGGATTCCTTTGCGACGTTCGAAGAAGCCGAGGCGACGGGATTGGCGATCAAGAAGCGCCACCCGATCGTCCAGGTGTCGGTGTACGATACCGTCAAAAGCGAGAACAAGATCATCGAGCTGCCGGCACCGGAACCATCGTGAGGCCGCTCAGCCCTTCACCGCGCCGGCGGTGAGGCCCGCCACCATGTAGCGCTTGAAGGCGTAATAGATCGCGGCCGGCGGCAGGGCGTAGATGAGCCCGGTCGCCATCAGCAGCTCCCAGGGCGAATCGTCCGCGGCGAGGAAATTGCCGAGCCCCACCGCGAGCGTCACGTCGGTGTCCTTGGACAGCAACAGGAACGCGTAGAGATATTCGTTCCAGGCGAGCAGGATCGCGTAGGTCCCCACCGCGACCAATGAGGGCATGATCAGCGGCACATAGACCAGGCGAAACAGCTGCAGCGGCGAAGCGCCGTCGATCACCGCCGCCTCGTCGAGCTCGTAGGGCAGCTTGTCGGAAGCCTGCTTGAGCACCCAGATCGCATAGGGCGCCGCGATCGTCACCATGGCCCAGATCAGCGCCCATTGGCTGTTGAGCAGCCCATAGATCCCCATGGTGCGGTACATCGGCACCGCCAGGAACGCCGCCGGAATGAAATAGGTGAACAGCGCGAGATTCATCACGGTGCGGCCGCCCTTGACCTTGAGCCGGCTGATGGCGAAGGCGGCCGCGGCCGCGACCAGGAGCGTGATGGCGCCGACCGCCAGCGCGATGACGAGCGAGTTGAACAGCTGTCGCCAGAAATGGCTGAGATAATAATGCTGCTCGCCGAACACGACCGCGAAATTGCGCAGCGTGGGATGGTCGGGCCACAGATTGCCGGCGAAGGCGGAATCCTTGGGCGAGATCGCGAACAGGAACAGATGATAGATCGGCAGCATGGTCCACAGCAGCAGCGGAATGCCGATCAGCAGCAGCCTGGCCTCGGTGGCGACGCCGCGGAGCGAGAGCTTCATTTCGACAGCCGCTTCATCATGAAGAACACCAGCGGGAGCACCAGCGGCAGCGCGCAGACGATCGCCGCCATCGACAGATCCACGGCGTCGAGCCGCAGGTAGCGGATGCCCAGCGTAGCCAGCACGTGGGTGAGATCGGCCGGCCCGCCGCCGGTGAGCAGATAGACGCTGTTGAAATCGCCCAGCGTCCAGATCATCGAGATGATGGTGCAGGTCAGATACAGCGTCTGCATCGACGGCCAGGTGATGTAGCGGAACGACTGCCACTTGGCCGCGCCGTCGACCGCCGCCGCTTCGTAGATTTCGCCCGGAATCGCCAGGCGCCCGGCGATGAGGATCAGGGTCCAGAACGGCAGCGATTTCCAGATGTGGACCATGACGGCGAGCGACAGCGCCAGCGTCGGATCGTTGAGCCAGTTGGGTCCGTCGTCGCCGGTGAGCTTGAAGATCACGCTGTTGATGATGCCCCACTCGGGATTGAGCATGAACCGGAACGACAGGATGGTGGGGATCGACGGCACCGCCCAGGGCAGGATGAACAGCAGCGAGAGCCAGCGGATCCACGCCCGCGTCTGCACCAAGAAGCCCGAGAGCGCCAGCGCGACCATCATCTTGAGGTTGATGCCGACGATCAGGAACGCCAGGGTATTGACGACCGAGCGGGGAAAGATCGGATCGTCGAACAGCCGCACATAGGTCTGCGGATCGCGCGCCAGCCAAAAGCCGTAGGCGACCGGGTAGAGCACGAAGACCAGAAATACCAACAGATACGGAGTGATCAGGACGAGGCCGGATCTCTATTCTGCCTCTTGGCGTCCTTTACTGCGAGCGTTGGCTCCCTCTCCCCATCGGGGAGAGGGTAGGGTGAGGGGGTCGGAACTTTGGTAGTCCGGTTCCCCCTCACCCGGCCGCTACGGCGGCCGACCTCTCCCCACCGGGGAGAGGTGGAGTTTGGTGCGACCGCGCGGTTCTCTCATGTAGTCCAGCGACAATGTCTCGATCAGTGGCGCTCACTGCACCACCGTCTTGATCCGCGCCAGCAACTCGTCGACCGCGGTCTCGACCGGCACCTTCTCGCTCGCCACGCGGTTCATGGCCTTGGCCCAGACGTTCTCGTTGTTGAGAATGGTGAACTTGTAGTTCTTGGTGAACTCGAAGGTCACCGTGCCGGCCTTGAACTGGTCGTAGACCGCCTTGCGGTGCGGGTCCTCCTGCCAGAACGGACGCTCCTGCGCGGGCTTCGTCACCGGGAACCAGCGCCCGAGCGCGCCCTCGACGTACGGCGTCAGGTTCTCCTCCTCGAGCAGGAAGCGGACGAATTCCCTGGCGCGGGGCTTGTTCCTGGCCTCGGTGAAGATCACGCCGGTCTTGACCGCGGCGCGATAGACCATCGGCGAACCGTCGGGCTTCTTCGGGAATCCGGCGGTGCGGATCAGCTCGGAATAATTCTTCTTGGCGGCCGCGCGCTGCTCCGGCGAGAGCGACTCGTTGTTGGCATCGTCGAGCCATTTCGCCGCGATCGAGATCGTGGCGTTGTGGGTCATCAGCGTGGTCTTGTTGTGGAACGCGACGTTGTTGTCGGGATCCTTCCAGCTGGTCGAGGAGGGCGGCGTGCAGCCCTTGGCGTAGACGTCGGTGTAGTCCTTGAGCGCCCCGACGAGCCCCGGTTTGACGTTGGCGGTGTCGAGCGTGAGCTTGCCCTCGTCGTCGACCAGCTTGACGTTGTAGGCGTCCACGAAGGTGAGGAACGAGTAGAACGAGTCGCTGGAATCCACCCCCATCGGCTGGCCGATGCCGAACACCCGCGTGCCGGTCTTCTTGCGGTATGCCGGCTGCGCCTTGTCGCACCAGAACGACCAATATTCCTTCCAGGTCGCCGGGATGTCGCTCTCCTGGAAACCCGCCGTCGCCAGCATGTCGATCCAATATTGGATGTGCATGGTCTGCTGCTTCATCGGAAACGCGTAATAGGCGCGCTTCTTGGTCTTGTCGTTCAAGAGGTAGGTGGTCTCGACGGTGTTCGGCGCGAACCTCGCCTTGATCGGCTCGAGCACGTCGGAAATGTCCTCGAGCTTGCCGTCGAAGGCCCATTTGCCGGTGACCTGGAAGTCGTAGACGTCGGCATAGCCCACGTCGGGCGGCGTGCCGGCGTCGAGCGCCGACACGGTCTTGGGGATCATGTCCTGCACCGGATATTGCGACAAATCGACCGTGACCCCGGTCTTCTGCTCGAATTTCTTCACCGCCTGAAGCAGCGCGTCGTCCTCGGACTTGTAGAATCCCTTGGCCCACCACACCGTGAGCTTTTCCTGGGCGACCGCCGGGCCGCCGAGCGCGAGACCGGCGGCGGCCGCCGCGGCGAATACCAAACTTCTCCAGCGCAATGTCGTCACTGCAACCTCCCTGTGGCCCATCCGTCGTTGCGATCAGGTGCCGCCGACCATTGTGGGCGCCTCGACCGCACTAATCAATCTTCGCTACGCCCGGAGAATTCCATCGCGCAATAGGGGCCGCCGTGAAAACGCGCGGCGATCGCATCGGGTTTCTCGCCGCGGGCGCGAATCTCGGCCGCGAAGGCTTCGGCATCGTCCTGCGGGGCGTAGCCGAGCAGTCGCGACGCCCGGTCGAACCAGCGCCGGTCGCGATTGTTGGAAACCCCGTAGACGATCAGGAAATGATAGTCCGGCGCCTCGATACAGCAGCGGACGAGCTCGACCGTGTCGCGCGGGCTGATCCAGGTCGCGAGCTGCCGCTCGTCCTGCGGCTTCACCTGCAACGAGCCGATGCGCAGGCAAGCGACGCTGATGCCGTGCTTGTCCGCATAGAGCCGGCCGAGCGCCTCGCCGAACGCCTTGCTGGCGCCGTAGCGGGTGTCCGGCCGCGGCATTACGATTTCATCGAGCCGCCGGTCGCGCGGATGGAAGCCCACCACGTGGTTGGTGCTGGCGAACACGATGCGGCGCGTGCCGCGCCGGCGCGCCGCCTCGAACACGTTGTAGGTCCCGACGATGTTGGCCGGCAGGATTTTTTCCCAAACATCCTCCTCCGGCACGCCGGCGAGATGCACCACGCAATCGATGCCTTCGAGCGCGGCTTCCATCGCGGCCAGATCGCCGATGTCGGCGTGCACCACCTCTTCGCCCGCGGCGGCCGCGCCGAGGGGCGCGAGGTCGAGCAGCCTCAGCAGGCGGTAACGTTTGCCGAGGCCCGCGCGCAGCGTCCGGCCGATCCGGCCCGCCGCCCCGGTGATGAGAACGCGGTTCAGGGTCATGTGTGGTCCTTTCTGCAGCAAATAAGAGAGAGCAGGGCTGGCTCAAAGTGGCCGCGAACTCCCTTCACCTCCCCTTTTCAAGGGGAGGTGAAGCGCGCGTGCGGCTTTTCATGAGCAGACCATGGCGTGAAGAGTCTACCCGAACCGCGCCAGCCGGAAGCGCGAGATGTCGTGCGAGGTCGCGCCGCCGGTCGCGAGGTCGGCGAGGATCTCGCCGACCGCCGGTGCGAACTTGAAGCCGTGGCCGGAGCACGGCGAAGCGACGACGATCTGCGGCGCGCCCGGCAGGCGGTCGAGCAGAAAATCGCCGTCGGGCGTCATGGTGTAAAGGCAGACCTTGGCTTGCAGCAGCCGGCCGTTCGCGGCGGGCAGACATTCGGTGAGCATCGGGCGGATCAGGGCCTCGTCGTCGGCCGTCACCGAGCGATCGCAAGCATCGGGATCGACCGTCGCGTCGGCGTGATGATGCTTGGCGAACTTCACCCCGGTCGCGTCGAGCGGGAAGCCGTAATGGATGCCCCGCGCGCTTTCGATCATGAACACCGGGAATTTTTCGGGCGCAAACAGCCTCGCGTCACGCGGCGCGAACCACGCCATGACTTGACGGGTGACCCGCAGCGGCGCGGCGAGATCGGGCAGCAGCTTCTTCACCCACGCTCCGGCTACGACGATCGCGGCGCCCGCCTCGATCGTGCCGCGGTCGGTCACGACCCGCACGCCGCCGCCGCGCGGCTCGACCGCCGTGACGGTCTCGCCGGTGCGCAGCTCGCCGCCCGCGGCTTGGGCGAGATCGAGCTGCGCCAGGATCGCGGCTTCGGCGGCGAGCACGCCGCCGTCCGGCTGCACCACGCCGACGCAATCGGCCGGGATGCGGAACGCCGGGAACCGCCGCATGAACTCCGGTGCGGCGAGCACCGCGTGCGGCAGGTCATGGGTGCGGGCGGCCGCGAGCGTGCCGGCCACGAGCCTGCCGTCGGCCGGACCGATCTCGGCGATCCCGGTGGTCTGCAGGAGCGGGCGCCCCGCTTGAGCCTCGAGCTCGCGCCACAGCGCATAGGCGCGGCGCAGCAGCGGCACGTAGGCGGGATGCTCGTAGTAGCCGAGCCGGATGATGCGGGTTGCGCCATGGGAGGAGCC
>VAZU01000089.1:0-7075 GCA_005884745.1 Alphaproteobacteria bacterium | reverse complement strand
CCCCCGTATGGTTGCACGCGCTCGCCCGCCCGTTCATCCCGCCGACCCCGCGACGCGCCGTCGAATCCTATTGGCGGCAGCATCCGGTCCGCGCCGACCAGCTCGCCCGCGCGCTCGCCGCGCTGAGCAGCGCACCGGAAGGTTGGGTGTGGCGGAGCGGCAGCCGGAAATCCTCGGGTGCGCCGCTTAGCTTTCGCGCGCCACCCGCCCCGTTTCGCGAAAAGACCCATGCCAGAGGCCCGGGCTATTGCTGCGTATGTGGGCAGCCGGTGTTCCGGCTCGGCTGGCACCGCGATCTGTGGGGCGACGCGCATCCCAACCGCAATGCGACGTGGCACGGCTGCTGCGTCGCGGCCTGGAAGCTGTGGACCGCGCCGAGCGATCACGTGCGGCATCTGCGACGTCTGCAGAACCATCGCTGCGCCGCCACCGGCGCGCGGCTCGGCAAGGACGCGGAGGTCGATCACCGCGTGCCGCTGTTCCGGGTCTGGCGCGACGCGGAGGGCGCCGGACGAACCTGGCCCGCGCTGCTGACCTATTGGGGCGTGCCCAACCTGCAGGTCATCAATCGATCCGCCCATGTGGAGAAATGCGGGGTGGAATCCGCGGCCCGCGCGCGGTTGCGCCAAGCCGCGGCCACAGAACGCAACGCCGGCGGGCTTGCTGCGACGCGCGCGCTTCGCGATTCATGTTGACGAATGCGTCACACTCGATTGCTCGTGCGCGAAGATCAGAATCAGATTGTTGGCCGGCATTTCCACGAGCTCGATCATCTTCAGCCCGTTGCGAGCGGCCAGACCCGCAACATCGCCGGCGTCGCGGACGCCCCATTCGGCATTCGCGCTCCGCAAGCTCGCGTCGAATGCGGCATTGCTCGGTGCCGTGTGCTTTCCGTCGCGCATGAACGGCCCGTACACGAACATGCGGCCCTCGGCCCGCAGATGCCGCGCGGCGCCGGCAAACAAACCCTCGGCGACGCGCCACGGCGCAATATGCAGGACATTGGCGCAGAAAATCCCCAGAAGCCGTCGCGCCCGCCCGAGCTCCGGCGGCAAGCTCCAATCCGGGTCGGATACATCGATGGGCGCCGGCGGGCGCAAATTCGCAAGCTTGGCGTCGAGCCGCCACGCCGCAATGCTGCGCAAATGGTTCTCGTTCGGGTCGCTCGGCCACCAGGTGATGTTCGGCGCGTTGCGGGCGAATTCGACGATGTGCTGGCCGGTCCCGCTGCCGACTTCGAGCACGTCGCCGGTCTTGTCTTGCAGGTGTCCGGCAAGCACCGACCAGATCGGGCGCCAATTGCGGTGGAACGCGGGCGCGTCGAGCCGTCCATCCGCGGTCGGCGTGCCGGTCGTTCCGAAATCGGTCACGAACTGCGCCATGACCCCCCTCGCGGGTCCTGTTCCGCAAGATGAAGCATACCACGCGCGCGGTTTCGCCGACAGGCAGACCCGGCCGGCGCGCAGAGCAGTCCTTGCCGGCGCGATGTGCCAGGCCAGATCGGCTCGGAGGCCGGAAGTTGCGAGATCGTCCCGGTCGCGAGCGTTCGACCTGTCGTGAATATTTGTTCACATCCCGCTGACGAAGATCATCTGTTGTTATACAGCATTGTCAGGACGTGGCAGAGCCTGAACAAATATTCACAATGCAGGACTCCTAGCGGCGCCTCTTCCAAACAATCAAATATTTTTCGAGGTCTGCCGGCCCGCATGAGAACTTTGCGAGCCGATGCGCGTTATGGAGTCACAATCACCACACTCGGCAAAGGGAGGTTTGCATGAGGAGCACGTGGATGAATTCCCTGCTGGCGGCAACCACGGCGGCAGCGCTCGTCGCTGGCGTAACGCTCGCATCCGCACAAAGTCCCGGCGGTACCGGAGGCGGCGACCGGGGCGACGGCCGTCATATGCACCAAGGTGCTGCCGGCGGCGGTTCCGGCGGCGGCCATGCCCCGAGCACGGCAATGCAGGGCCGGTCCAGCGGCCATGCCGGCGGCTACCATCAGGCGCACGGGCCATCCTCGGCCAGCGGAGCCCTGCATGCGCAGCGCGGCCATGCTCTCCACGAGCAGCGCGGCCACATGCTAACCGGGCAGCGCGGCCATCGGGGTCACGCTGTTGCCGCGCAACGCGCTCATCGGGGTCACGCTGTTGCCGGGCAGCGCGCTCATCGCGGCCACGCTGTTGCCGAGCACCGCCGCATGCATGGGCAACATGTCAGGACCACCAGCCGCACCGGCACCCGGACCGCCGTGGCGCATGATCGGCGCGGCACGCACGCGTTCGCGCAGGCCGGCACCCGCAGCCGCATCTCGCTCTCGAGCCAGCAACGAACGCGGATCCACAATGTCGTCCTGCATCGCGGGTTCATCTCCCGGTTCCGGGTCACGGACGTCAATTTCGATGTTCGCGTCGGCGTTCGGGTTCCACGAAGCTTCCATCTGTTCGTGGTCCCGGAGGACATCGTGATCATCGCGCCGCAGTTCCGCGGCTACCGGTGCTTCGTGTTCGACGACGAGCTCGTGATCGTGGATGCTTTCACCTTCGAGATCATCGCCATCATCCCGGTCTAGGCAAAGGCGATTTGATCGCGAAGGTGTCCGAGGCCCCGCCCCTAACCAGGGCGGGGCCTCTCTTGAACACAAGAAGAACGCCGGCCGGACATTTCGCCGCAGCGTCCGACAGTTCGCCGCAGCCCGCGATTCGTTCTATTGCAAACGAAATTCCCGGCCGTGCGTTTTCCTCCGTGGGGACCGAAACAGAGGAGAAACGCGTCATGAGAAAACTTGCTTTCGCTCTGGCGGCGGCGGCCGCGTTGGGTGTTGCTGTGCCCGCAAGCGCGCAAGGCCTCTATGTCGGCGTCGGGGATGGCGGCTTCGGAATCGGCGTGACGGACGATTATGGCCCGTATTATCACGGCGGGTGGGGCGGACCGTATCGCCATCACTATCGACACTACCACGGCGGCTACGCCTACTACGGCAACCCTCACTACTACGGCCCAGGTTATGCGTACCGCTACGGCTACGATCCGAACGATTGGTAGCCCTAGCTCCGCTAACCAAAATGGCCCCGACGACGGGGCCATTTTCTTTTTTGCATACAATTTTATCTGAGCGGATTTCGTGACCGGGAACTCAGCGGCTCGGCGCCGTGCTTCGTTCCTCGGGCGGCTTGACGTGGCGGAACGAGAGCAAGAGGGCGATATCGTAGACGATCTTGAGCACGCCGCAAGCGAGGAGCGGCAGGCCGGCAAACGAGGTGGCGAGCAGCGCGCCCGACAGCGCCGGACTGAGCGACGAGGCGAGGCTGCGCGGCACCGCCGTGACGCTGGCGGCCGCGGTGCGCTCGGCCGGCGTGACGACCGCCATCACGTAGGAAGTGCGGGTCGGCACGTCCATCTGGGCGAGCGCCGCACGCACGAGCAGCAGAGTGAGCACGATCGGCAGGCTGGGCGAGAACGCGGCGAGCACCAGGCAGAGGCTGGAGGGAATATGGGTGAACACCATGGTGTTGACGAGCCCGAAGCGGCGCGCGAGCCGCGCGGCGACCGGATAGGACAGCGCACTGAACACGTTGGTCCAGAAGAAGAACAGGCTGGCGGCCGCGAGCGACAAGTCGAAGCGCTCGAACAGCCATAGCGCGAGAATGGACGGCACGACGAAACCGCCGGCAAACGCATCGAGGCTGAACAGCGCGGCGAGCTTGTAGACGATCCGGCGCGATGGGCCCAGACCCGCAACGCGCACTTCAGTTTGCCGCGGCTCGACGTGCGGCAAGCGCCAGTACAGCAGCACCCCGATCGCTCCGAGCGCCGCGTAGACGTAGAACATGGCCGTGAGCGCAGCGAGCCTGCCGGCGCCGAACGAAACCAGGAAATCCGGGGTGGCGGCGGCGAGCGCCCCCGCCGCCGTCGATGCCGTGCCGATCAGGCTGTAGCGGGCAAACACCCGGGTGCGCTCCTGGTCCTGCGCGCCGCGCGCCAGCATCGCGTGCTCCAGCGGCACGATCATGCCGATGTCGCCGGTCGACGGATTCAAGCTGCCGATGAAGACGATGACGAGGATCAGGGCGAGGGCCTGGGAATGGGCGACGGCAAGGCCGGTCGCGGCCATCACCACAGCGCCGATCAGCAACAGCGAGCGCAGATCATAGCGCGCGGCGAGGAATCCTACCGCGAGCGTCGTCGCGGCGGAGCCCAGCAATGCCGCGGTCGCGACCACGCCGATCTGCAACGGATCAAAGCCGAGCTCGGACAGATACGCCGGCAGGATAATGAACGCGAAGCCGTCGCCGACGCCCCGTGCCGCCCGCGCCGCGTAGAGATAAAGCGTGGCCGGCCGTCTGCTCGCCAGCACGGGCTCGGAAGCCAGTGCGCACATTCCTGTCCTCCCGCGCAGCGCCCAATGCGACGCCGAAAATCGCCCGCACGTCAGCCGATCGCGCCGACGAGATACAGCGCGATGCCGGCGGCGCAGCATCCGGCGAGCGTCGGCATCATGCCCAGCTTGAAGCGAAAGATCGCAACCGCCGCGGCGACGGAGAGCGCCAGCGCCCAAGCATTGACGCTTGCGAGCACCGGCGCCTCGAACGCGAGCCCGAAGCCGCGCACCGGCCAAACCTCGCGGAAGATCGTGTGGATCGCGAACCAGATCGCCAGATTGAGCACGACGCCGACGACGGCGGCCGTGAGCGCGGAGAGCGCCGCATTGAGCGGCTTGTTCTCCCGCAATACTTCGACGAACGGCGCGCCCAAGAAAATCCACAGGAAGCACGGCGTGAAGGTGACCCAGGTCGCGAGCAGCCCGCCGAGGGTCCCGGCCAGCATCGGCGAAAGCGTGCCGGGATCGCGATAGGCCGCCATGAAGCCCACGAATTGCAGCACCATGATCAGCGGACCGGGCGTGGTCTCGGCCATGCCGAGCCCGTCGAGCATCTCGCCGGGTTTGAGCCAGTGATAGTGCTCGACCGCCTCCTGGGCGACATAGGCCAGCACCGCATAGGCGCCCCCGAAGGTCACGAGCGCCATCTTGCTGAAGAACACCGCGATCTGACTGAACACGTTGGAGGGGCCCAGGGTGACGAGGAGCGCGACCACGGGCACGAGCCAGAGCGCGAGCCACACCGCGGATGCGCGCAGCGAACGGGCCACCGTCGGGCGCGCGTGCTCCGGCAACTCGTCTCCGAGCAGGCTGTCGACCAAGGCTTCCGGGTCTTTGTCGTTGCCGCCGCCGTGTCCGCCGCCGACGCGAAACGCGGGGAAGCCGGCCAAGTCGCCGAGAAAGCCGATCAGCGCCGCGCCGAACACGATCAGCGGGAACGGCACGCCGAAGAAAAAGATGCCGAGGAACGCCGCCGCCGCGAGCGCGATCATGACGGAGTTCTTGAGCGCGCGCCTGCCGATGCGCACCACGGCCTCGAGCACGATCGCCAGCACGGCAGCCTTGAGCCCGAAGAACAGCGCTTGGATGATCGGAACTCTGCCCCAGCCGGCATACACGTAGCTCAGCGCCATGATGGACAGGATGCCGGGCACGATGAACAGCCCGCCGGCGAGGATGCCGCCGCGGGTGCGATGCATGAGCCAGCCGACGTAGGTCGCGAGCTGCTGCGCCTCGGGACCCGGCAGCAGCATGCAGTAATTGAGCGCATGCAGGAATCGCCGTTCGGAAATCCAGCGCTTCTCCTCGACCAGGATGCGATGCATGACCGCGATCTGGCCGGCCGGCCCGCCGAAGCTCAGCAGCGCGACGCGGAGCCAGACCCGGAACGCTTCGCGTTGCGACACGCCGTGGCCGCTCGCGTTCGCATCCTGGTCAAGCTTGGTGGGAGACATCGGAGATCGGCTTCCGTCCATGCGCAATCACCTCGGCGAGCGAGCGTTGCGCAGAGCTTGGACGGCCGGCGTCTGACGGGGAGCCTGCGTATCCCCGATGCCTGAAGCTATCGCGCGCGCGGGGAGCTTGCAAGCCGCGTGTAGAATCGGTCGCGCCCCGATGAAATCCATCAGCCTGTCCTAATCGGCCGGTATCGCCGCAAAGTCGGCGAAATACATGTGGCTGTCGGCCTTCGACCATAGTCCGATGCGCCCGGAAACCGGCTCCGGCAGCGTATGTTCGAGATAGAGCTTGCCGTCGAGGTAACCCTCGACCTTGGTGCCGGCGATGCGGACTTTGAGCTCATGCCACTGGCGGGTCGCGGTCGGCGTGTTCCGGACCCATTTGACCGACGAGCGCTTGCCTTTTTCGAATTTCCACAGCACCAGATTGTTTTCCAGGCAGTTGGCACGGATCGTCAGATAATCGCCGTTGGGTTTCAGGTTGAACAGGATTCCGGCGCCCTGGTCGATGCGGCCGGACAGCCCCTCGAAGCGTGCGATAATTTCTCCGTTACGGAAATCCTGCACGTCCTTGAACACCGCATAGGGGAAATACGCATAGGCCTGGACGCGGTCGAGAAACTCGGCATAGCGCTCGCCGTAGAGCGCGCGCGCCTTCTCCGCGAGACCGGCGGAGGATTGGCCCTCCTTCCATTGCCGGCCGTCGACGGTGAGCACGTTTTTGCCGTTCTCGGCTTCGATCCGCCAAACCCCGACCACGCTCAGGAACGACTTGGGCTCGGCGCCGACGGTTTCGTTCGACAGGTCGGCTTTCGCGGGCTGCTCTGCCGCGGCCGCCCCTGACGACAGGCCGAGCACGGCACAAAACAGCGTCGCGATCGCGTGCGTTCGATTCATGGCTGATCTCCGTCTTGTGTGAGTGTTAGGATGGATTGCCGAGTTAATCTCCACGTCCGCGCTCGTGAGATTGCCTTATTGAACATGACCGCGCTCAGCAGCGACGGGCTCCTGTATTGCCGAATCATTTACGATCGATCGGTTTCTGGAGAACGCCTTCCAGCGGCAAAGACGAGGCTCCGCGTCTCAACTCGACCTTTTTTCCCGAGATCCACACCTCGTAACAGCCCTTGAACTCCTTGCCGCGGTCCACGCAAAGTTCGTCTTTCTGGACCCACCATTTGCCGGTGATCTTGTGGCCCATCGAATAGGTTTTGAGCGTGCCATCCCGCTCGTAGAC
>VAZU01000088.1 GCA_005884745.1 Alphaproteobacteria bacterium | reverse complement strand
ATCGAGAACGGCGCGATTTATTTCCACGGCTGTCGAAATGAGCCTTGACAGGCATGATTCATTTCGATATTCGTAGAATCATGGAAAAGACCGATGTGCTCGCGGCGCTTGCCGCCCTGGCACAGGACAACCGCCTCGACACATTCCGCCTGCTGGTGCGGGCGGGGCCGGACGGCTTGCCGGCCGGCCAGGTGGCGGCTGCGCTCGGCCTGCCGCCCAACACCCTGTCGTTCCACTTCGACCGCTTGCGCCAGGCGGGGCTCGTCACGGTCCGGCGCGCGGGCCGCTCCATGATCTATGCCGCGCGGTTCGACACGATGCGTGCGCTGCTGGGCTATCTCACGGAGAACTGCTGCGAAGGCCCGCCAAACCGGTGCGGGCCTGCCGGCAAGACGGGCCGGGCAGTCATTCTCTCCAACAAGGATGGGGTGGCATGAAGATCTGCCCGCACGGCACGGCCGATGCGGTTTTCGCATCCCATCGAAGCGAGGGACGAAAATGAAGGAGCGAAGACCATGAGCGAGATCGACGTGAAAGCGGCGGTGCAGGAGAAATACGGCCAAGCCGCCCTGCGGGTGCGTTCGCAAGCAGGCTCCTGTTGCGGGGCGTCCGCGGCGCGCGGAGCGAGCAATCCGATCACGTCCGATCACTACGACGATTCCGAAACGGGCGCATTGCCCGAGGCGGCGGTGCTGGCTTCGCTGGGCTGCGGCAATCCGACCGCGCTGGCGCGGCTCGAGCCGGGCGAAACCGTGCTCGACCTCGGCTCGGGCGGCGGCATCGACGTGCTGCTGTCGGCGCGGCGCGTCGGGCCGAACGGCAAGGCCTATGGGCTCGATATGACGGACGAGATGCTGGCGCTCGCCCGCGAAAACCAGCGCAAGGCGGGCGTCGAGAACGTGGAATTTCTCAAGGGCGAGATCGAGGACATACCGCTGCCCGACGGTTGCGTCGACGTCGTCATCTCGAACTGCGTCATCAACTTGTCGGGCGACAAGGATCGGGTGCTGCGCGAAGCCTTTCGGGTGCTCAAGCCTGGAGGCCGGTTTGCCGTCTCCGACGTGGTGACGCGCGGCGAGGTGCCCGCTCCAATCCGGAAAGACATTCTGCTGTGGGTCGGCTGCATCGCCGGCGCGCTCGAGGACATCGAATATGCCGAAAAGCTGGCAACAGCCGGATTCGAGGCGATCAGCATCGAGCCGACGCGGGTCTACGACGTCGAGGACGCGCGCGAGTTCTTGAACGGCAAGGGCATCGATGTCGACGCACTGGCTCCGCAAGTCGACGGAAAATTCATGAGCGCGTTCGTGCGGGCGGTGAAACCGATCAATCGACTAAAGTGACCGGCTCGCCGCTTCGGGAGCATCGGCAAGTTTTCGGATGGCGCCCCGCCTCTCGCTTGTAATTCGCAATGATGGACTCGTTCGCCCCGGGCGAGACGACGTTGCCCTGCACACCGCCCGCGCGAGCTGTTCGAGGAATGACCGGACCGCCGGCAGTGCCTCAGCTTGGATTTGCCAGATGGGCCAAAGCGTCGTCCGCGAGCCGAAGTGGGTCTCTTTCGCCCCGGCGAGCCGTCTCGATGATGCGCTTGGCGAGCAATTCACGCGTGGAGGCAGCCCGATAATCGGCAGCGAGCACGTTGCCCGATGTCTTCAACATCTGCCATGCGGTATCGAACGCCGCCGTCAAGATGTTCGTCGCATCGGGATCGAAGAAACCATCGCTTGGGAGGAGCTGGACGATCGGCATGGTGACGCTCCCTGCTAGGCGGGAGCGCGACCGGTCTCTCAGTCACCGGGGCTGCCCCTTCATGGTTTTTTCCCGATGATGCGAACATCATCTGCCCATTTGCACCGTCTAGCGAGTCTTGTTTTCCCAGTCCCCAAGCATTTGGACGATATCGCTGATTTGCCAAAGCCGATCCGTCACCCCCGGGACCCGCCGGCGCGCGCCCTCGGTCGAAGGCGCGGCAGATCTCGACGCCGGCACGGCGCCCGCTCGCCGGCCGCCGCGGGGAACGCACCCGGCTCGATGCACGTTGAGGGCTCGTTGCGTTGGGAGACAGCGATGGCCAAATCGCCGGATAGGCCGACGGGCAGCGGCTTGGAGACCGATTCCCTGCCGTGGGCGCCGAGCCCGGGTTCTCAGGATCCGCCGGAGAGCGCGACCGCCGCGGCGGAGGGTTTCACGGAAGCCCCTACGAGTGCCGAGGAGGCCATCGGCGGGGGTTCCCATTCGTCCGGCGATCCGCCGGCGGAAGCCGGCCGCGACACCGCCTCTGAGACGGCCGAGCAGGCCCGGCATTTTGCAAAACAGGCCGCTGCCGGTGCGGTCACGGTGCGGGATGCGCTGGAGGCGGCGATCCTCGCGCGACCGCTCGAAGCGGTCGGCATCGCCGTGGCGGCCGGATTCCTGGCCGCCGTGCTCTTCAGGCGATAGGAACAGGCCGCTCCAGCGCGTCTTGGTTCGTCGCGAGTTGGCGGTTACGCTGTGCCTGCTCGGCCAGCTTGATCCAGGCTTGGGCCATGTCGATCAGCGCGGCCTTGGTGCCGGATTCATGCGTGTCATTGGCCAGCCGAAGGCACTCCAGTGCGTGCTGGCGATAGTAGTCGAGTCTGTTCACGGGGTGGCCTCCGCCGCGAGTACGCAATCTTGAACCCGGAACTCTGATTCGGGCAATCTGTTCCGTGCGATGCCGCAACGTTGCGAAGGCTTTCCGGAAATGCCGGAGGCTGTTGCGGGCGTGCCACGGATCGGCCAAGTGGGTCTGCTCGCAGCGCAGCAGAGCTTTCGGTGTTTGGCGTGCCTGCGTCGCCGGCTCTCTCGCGCTGTTGTTTCGGGGCCTTCGCATCCAATGGCGGTCGAGTTAATGGCATCGATCATCTGTGGACAACGTTTCAGGATTCCAACTCGTGATTTGACTCGACTTTGTTGCGCCACAGGCGCAAAGTAGTTCGTTCGGGATCGCTCTAAAAACAAGAACGGCCTGCCGGCCAAGTGGTCGGCGGATCGGTGAGAACATGGGCGGCCTGGGGAGGCGGTTCATGTGCTCGCGTGCGGAGCCTTTCACCATCCTCATCGTCGAGGACTACGCTCTCATCGCTTTGGAGATAGAGGACGCCGTTCGCAGGAACGGGGGCCAAGTACTCGGCCCGGCCGCGCAGATTCCCGATGCCCTCGCGCTGATCGAAACCGCCGCGTGCGATGCAGCGCTGCTCGACATCAAGCTGGCGAACGGCGAAACCGTATACGCGGTCGCCGAGCGGCTCGAGGCGAAGGCGGTGCCATTCGCATTCATCACCGCGTGGGACGGTGAAATCGACGAGCGCTTCGCCCATGCGCCCGTGCTTGGAAAGCCGTTCGGTGAAGCAGAGCTCGATCGTTGCTTGCGGGTGCTGATCGGCAGCATGCCGCATCCGGCCGGAAAGCGGCAGGCGGCCTAGCGACGAGAGCCGGCAACTTCCAGGGCAGCGCCTCGTGGGCTTGCGAGCCGCCGGGCTTGCCTATGCCCGCCCCGCGGCCTCCGCCAGAATCGCCTCGAGTTTCCGGGATGTTCACGTCGGCGCTGAACTGCGCCGCGGCAGGGCGACCCCCGAGCCGAGATCCACGACCGGCCGCTGCAGGATGACGATCTCGTGCCCGCGCAGCGCCAGCAGCCGGGACACCAGCGCCGCATAGCGCACCGCGCCGTTCAAATTGATCCCGGAATGAATCTGCAGGATTCTCATGGCGGAAAAGACGCTGGCGTGGGATTGGGCGATATCGCCAGGGTGTCGGTGTGGCAAGCTTGGATGTTTTCGTCAAAGGAAAATCGTCGATGACATTTCCGCTCCGAGACGGCGTCGCGGTCGTGACCGGCGCCGCCAAAGGCATCGGCGCGGCGCTGGCGATGCGCCTGGCGTCCCGCGGTTGCCGTCTGGCGCTCGTCGATCGCGACCGCGACGCGCTTGCCGCGGTCGCGTCCGCGGCTCGCAAGACGGGGGTGGCGGTCAGCGAGCACGCCGCGGACGTGGCGGATCCGGCCGCGGCGGATACCTTGCGCGAGGCGGTCCTTGCCGAGCACGCTAGGGCGAGCGTGTTGATCAACAATGCCGGCGTCGCGCTGCTCGGGCGCTTCGACGAGGTCAGCCTCGCCGACATGGAATGGCTGTTCGCGATCAATTTCTGGGGCACGGTGCGCATGTGCAAGGCGTTCCTGCCGGTGCTGCGGCGGGAGCCGGTTGCGCAGATCGTCAACCTCTCGAGCATCTTCGGCATCGTCGCGCCCGCCGGCCAGACCGCCTATGCGGCAAGCAAGTTCGCGGTCCGCGGCTTTTCCGAGGCGCTGCGGCACGAGCTCGAGGACACCGGCGTCGGCGTCTCGGTCGTGCATCCCGGCGGGATCAGGACCAGTATCGCGGCGGGCGCGCGGATCGCGGCCGCCGTCGACCCGCAGGACGCCGCCGAACGCGTCGCGCGATTCGACGCCATGGTCCGGACGAGCCCGGAGGACGCCGCCGCACGCATCGTCGAGGGCATCGAACGGCGGCAAAAGCGCATCCGGATCGGCCGGGATGCGATGCGGCTCGATTGGATACAGCGGATGTTTCCGGTCTCCTATTGGGCGCTGATGAAGCGCCGTGCCGCGCGAGTGCGACCGGGGCCGTAGCCCGGATGGAGCGCCCGCGGAGCGGGCGTGCAATCCGGGAGCGATGCAGGACCGAGATCCCGGATTTCGCTTCGCTCCATCCGGGCTACAAGCGCCGACAGTCTAGGGGTAAGATGCCGGCCAACGACGGCGGCAAGAATTCCGCCGCGGAACGGGAGGATGCTGCCATGGGAATCGGGATCGTTCTGCGCGGCATCGCGCACGCCGTGCTCGTCGCCGGCATGATCGGCATGTTCGCGGCCGCCGCCGCGGCGCAGAAGCCCGGCGGCAGCATCACCGTCGGGCTCGAGCTCGACATTCCCGGCCTCGATCCGCTCAAGGTCGGCGTCTACGACACCGCGGCGGAGACCGCGGCGGCGCTCATCTTCGACACACTGACGACCTTGGACGACAGCGGCAAGGCGGTGCCGAAGCTCGCGGAGTCCTGGAGCCATTCCGACGATTACAAGACCTGGACCTTCAAGCTGCGGCCGGGCGTGAAGTTTCACGACGGCACGCCGTTCAACGCCCAGGCCGTCGCCTTCAATTATGCCCGGCAGAAGGACCCGAACAATCACTGCCGCTGCGCCTTCTACATCCAATTCATCAACAAGGTCGAAGCCGTCGACGATTTGACCGTCGCCTTCCAGCTGCGCGATCCTTCGGTCGATCTGCCGGCGCTGATATCGCCTTCTGCCGTGAACAACCCGATCCACTCGCCGGCCGCGATCCAAAAGCTCGGCGACGATTATAATCGCAATCCGGTCGGCACCGGACCCTTCATCCTGAAATCCTGGATGGCGGGCGACCGCCTGGTGCTCGAGCGCAACCCCGATTATTGGAACAAGGGCCATCCCTATCTCGACCGCGTGGTGCTGCGCCCGCTGCCGGACGCGCAGGCACGCTTCGCCAGCCTGCAATCGGGCGAGGCCGATCTCGTCTGGGACGACGAATACGATTCCGACAACATCCTGCGCGCGAAGAACGATCCGGCGCTCGCGGTGCACGCCTACACCGGCTCCGGCGCCCAGGTTTACGCCTTCAACACCAAGGTGGCGCCGTTCGACGACGCGCGCGTGCGCCAGGCGCTGGTGATGGCGCTCGACCGCAAGAAGATGTCGCAGGCGATCACCGGCGGCTTGGCGAAACCGGCCACCAATCCCTATGGCGAGGGTTCCTGGGTCCGGTGCAAGGACGACGGCGCGCTGCCATACCAGCCGGAGAAGGCGCGGCAGCTCCTCAAGGACTACGGCAAGCCGGTCGAGTTCAAGATGTTGGTGACGGCGACGCCGCGCGGCCGTGCCGTCGGTCAGGTGCTGCAGCAGTTCTGGAAAGAGGTCGGGGCCGACATGGAGATCGAGCAGGTGGATCAGACCTCGATCGTCACCCGCGCGTTCTCGCGCCAGTTCCAGCTCACGCCGTGGCGCATCATCGATCTTGCCGATCCGGACGTGCAGATGTACGCCAATTTCCACACCGGCAGCCCGGTGGCGCTCGCCAATTATTCCGATCCTGAGCTCGACAAGCTGCTCGAGCACGCGCGTGTCACGGCCGACAAGGAGCTGCGGACGGACGACTATTGCGCGATCAGCCGCCTCATCAACAAGGAGGCGATCTGGTTCTGGACTTTCCAGAACACCTATTACGCCGTTGCCAAGAGCAAGCTGAAGGGGCTGCCCAAGATCTACAGCGGAGTGATCGACGTCTCCGACGCCTGGCTCGAGTAACCGAAGATGCTCGGCTACATCGGGCGCCGGCTGCTGCATCTCTTCCCGGTGCTGCTGGCGGTGACCTTGCTGACGTTCCTGATCGCGTCGCTGTTGCCCGGCGATCTCGCCTACGCGATCCTCGGCGACCAGGCGACCCCCGACAAGGTCGCGGCGCTGCGGGCGCAGATGGGCCTCGACCAGCCGATCGCCTGGCGCTACCTGCATTGGCTCGGCGGGGTGATCCAGGGCGACCTCGGCCGCTCGTTCCGCACCGGCGAGACGGTGCTCGCCGCCATCGGTGCCCGCCTGCCGGTTTCGCTGCAGCTGATGCTGATGGCGGAGGTTGCCGGTCTCCTGATCGGCGTGCCGCTGGGGATTTTCTGTGCGGTGCGGCAGGGCGGCAGCTTCGACCGGCTGCTGACCGGGGGCGCGTTCGGCATGCTCTCGGTGCCGGCGTTCCTGTGGGCGATCCTGCTGATCTATCTGTTCGCGGTGCGCCTTCGCGTGCTGCCGGCGACCGGCTGGGTGCCGTTCGAGGAGGATGCTGTCGGCAATCTGCGCAGCTTCGTGCTGCCGGCGTTGACC
>VAZU01000093.1 GCA_005884745.1 Alphaproteobacteria bacterium | reverse complement strand
CGGGAGCCGTGACGGCGGGAAGATGATCAGGAACCGCCGATCGGAGCTCGGCGTTAACTCCCACGATCGCGTTGCGCGACTGCTTCCCCGTTCTGCACCAGGATGCTGCGATGGAACCTCGATCTGCGGAGCGGAGCTCAGGTACTGGGAAGCCGATCGAGAAATCGGCGAACGAGGCCAGAGAGGGCGTGGTCGGCCATAACGTCCGCTACATGCTCTTGTTCGGGCTTGCGGGCGTCATCGTCGCCTTCGCGATCGTCTACGGGTATTTCTTCGCGCATTGAAGCTGCGGCGGGCCCCCCTCGCCGGCGTTTCCCTAGGGCGAGGCGCGGCGCATCGGCGCCAAGTCCCGGATTTGCGACGCGCGCGATTCCCCGTTCGGCGCGCAATCGGTCCGGTTCAGCGGCCCCTCACGAATTGTGCGGTTTCTTCGCGAGCAAGTACAGCAGCGCCAGCAGGACGATGAGCGAACCCTGCGCCGCCATGTAATATCCGAATCGAAGCCCGACGAAAGGCACCGTCAGCTTGTTCAGCGCGTGGATGAACCCATGAATGATCAGGAAGAAGACGATCCACAACCCGAGCAGCACGAACAGGGGATTGCGGATGCCCAACCAGTCGACATGGTCCTTGGCTTCCAACATCGGCGGCGTCTCTCGCCCGCTGCGCCCCGCGCGAAGTTTCGACCCGCTATGGTTAATAGGACGTTAATCGTGCCCCGAAGGCTTGGGTCGGCAGCCGGCATCGGCCCGGATGCGGCGTCATGCTGCAACGCACCAAACGCGTCATGGACCGGGCTTGCGCGCTGCAGGTGAGCGTCAGAAGATGCCCCCCGTCGAGCGTTGCGGGCGCGATGGAATGCCGGGGCAAAATTTGAAACAGCCGCTTTACCGCTTCGTCATCGCCGATGATCATCCGCTGTTCCGCGGCGCGCTGCGGGAGGCGGTGGCGGGATCGTTCGACAATGCGGATATCGCCGAAGCCGGCTGTTTCGATGAAGTCTCGAAATTGATCGATCGCCACGGCGAAGTCGACCTCGTGCTGCTCGATCTGGCGATGCCGGGCGTGCGGGGCTTTTCCGGACTCCTGTACTTGCGCGCCCAATATCCCAGCGTGCCGGTGGTGGTCGTGTCGGGCAATCAGGACCTGACGGTGGTTCGTCGCTGCATGGAGTTCGGCGCATCGGGCTTCATCCCCAAGACGCTGCCGGTCGAGATGATCCGCGAGGCGATCGGCAAGGTGCTCGATGGTGCGGTGTGGTATCCGTCGGATGTCGATCCGGCGCTTGGCGCCGATTCGGAAACGCGGCAGCTGGTCTCGCGACTTGCGGGCCTCACTCCGCAGCAGGTCCGGGTGCTGATGATGCTTTCCGAGGGCCTGCTCAACAAACAGATCGCCTATGCGCTCGGCGTCTCGGAAGCGACCGTGAAGGCCCACGTCTCGGCGATTCTGCAAAAGCTCGGGGTCGACAGCCGCACCCAGGCGGTGATCATCGCCTCCAAGATCGACCCGGAGCAATGGCAACAGGCCGCTGAGTCGGAACACTGAAATGGCAGATTGTAGGGTAGGTTGAGCGAAGCAAAACCCACCGATCGGTTTCTGATGGGTTTCGCAGTGCTCAACCCATCCTTCCGTAGTACGATCACTCCGCCGCGACCTGCATGCGCCATTGCGCCAGCAGCGCGCGCAGCGAAGCCGGCTTCAGCGGCTTCTGCAGCAGCCTGACGTTGTGCGCGCGCGCGGCATTGCGCACGCGCGGGCTGCGATCGGCGGTAATGAGGATCGCCGGCAGATCGCCGAGCCGCCATCGCAGCTCGACGATGGCGTCGAGACCGTTGCCTGAATCGAGATGATAATCGATCAGCAGCCCGGCGGGTCGCGCCTTGCTGTCCAATGCGGCTTGCTGCGCGCCCTCGAGGTCGGTCGCCTTGAGCACGTGGCAGCCCCAGCCCGCCAGCAAGGTCTCCATCCCGTCGAGGACGTTGGCATCGTTGTCGATGCACAGGATCGTCATGCCGGCGAGCCGGCCGAGCTCGACGCGATCGAGCTGCGGTCGCGGCAGATCGCCGGGCAGCGCCGGCGCGAGCGGGACCTGCACCGCGAAATGCGAGCCCCGGCCGAGCCCCGAATCGAGCTCGATCCTATGATCGAGCACCCGGGCAATGCGCTCGACGATGGATAAGCCGAGTCCCAGTCCGCGCGCAATCTGGGCGCCCTCCTGCAGGCGGTGAAACTCCCGGAAGATGGCTTTGGTCTTCGAGGCAGGAATTCCGATTCCGGTATCGTAGACGTCGATGCGCAGCCGTGTGCCTCGCCTGCGGCAACCGATCAGCACCCGGCCTTGCGGCGTATATTTGACCGCGTTGGAGACCAGGTTCTGCAACAACCGGCGCAGCAGACGGCGGTCGGAGCGCACCGCGAGGGTGGACGGCGCGAACTCGAGTGCAAGGCCTTTTTCGCGGGCAAGCGGAGCAAACTCGACCTCGAGCTGGCGGAACAGCTCGTCGACGCGGAATGCGGTGAGTTCCGGCTTCATCGCCCCGGCGTCGAGCCGCGAAATGTCCAACAGCGCCCCCAGGATTTCCTCGACCGATTCCAGCGAGGCATCGAGATTGGCGATGAGCGGCGAAACTTCGCCATTGCCGTTGCGCTCGATCAGGCTGGTGACATAGAGCCGCGCCGCATTGAGCGGCTGCAGGATGTCGTGGCTGGCGGCGGCGAGGAAATGCGTCTTGGAGATGTTGGCCTTGTCGGCCTCGGCCTTGGCGCGCGCCAGCGCCGCATTGAGCCGGGTGAGTTCCTCGGTGCGCTCCCGCACGCGCCGCTCCAGCGTCTCGTTGGCTCGCTCCAGGGCCTCGGCGGCCTCGACGCTGGGAGTGATGTCGGTGAGCGTCGTCACCAGGCCGCCGTCCGGCATGCGATTGGAGCGCACCTCCACCACGAGACCGCGGCTGCGTTCCAGGATCGGCGCAGTCCCCGATACGTATCTCGCGACGCGCTCGGCAACGAGTTCTTCCTGGCGATCCCGGCCGAGTTCGTCGCGCTCGACGTTGAAGCCCACGATTTCGTCGAGTCCGGTTCCGACCCGGACCAGGTCCGACGGCAGGTCCGAGATTTCGCCGAAACGCCGGTTCCAGCAAATCAGGTGCAGGCTCTTGTCGAACACGGCAATGCCCTGGCCGACGTGGTCGAGCGCCGTCTGCAGGATTTCGCGATTGTACTGAATCGCCGCATTGGCGTCGTCGAGCAGCTTGAGCGCCGCCTGCGTCGAGACCGTGCGCTTGCGCAACAGCAGCGAGAGCACCAGCCGCGAGGACGCGGTGCCGATGGCGGACGCTAGTAGGTGCTCGGCATGACGCAGCAGGTGGAAATCCGCCTCGCGCTGCGGATCGAGCGAGCTGCGCTGCGTCGCGGCAAAGCTTTCGAACGAGCTCTTGGTGCGCTCCTCGCCGATGTAGCGCGCCACCGTCGTGGTCAATTCCTCGACGCTGATTGCCGAGCGCCACAGCCGGAAGCTCGGGGTGGCCGGCGCGAGCGCAGGCGGCACGAACAGATTCGCTTGCAGCTGCTCGATGCCCACCGGCTTGCGCTGCAGCGAGAACGCAATGTAGGCGGCGACGTTCAGCGCCAGGCTCCAGAGCACGCCGTGGACCAGGGGCGGCAACTCGAGGCCGAGCAGTGCCTGCGGCCGCAGCAGCGCCAGCCCCAAGGGACCCTCGGCGAGGAGCTGATGATCGATAATGCCGGATTCCACGATGCTCGGCAGCAGCAGCGTATAGGCCCACACCAGGACTCCGGCGATCATGCCGGCGAGCGCGCCCCGGGCCGTGGCGTGGCGCCAGATCAGCCCGCCGAAGAATGCCGGTGCGAGCTGGGCGATGGCGGCGAACGACAACAGGCCGATCGAGGCGAGCTGCGCGTCGCCGGCGGATCGATAGTAGAGGTAGGCGAGCGATAGGATGATCGGAATGGCGATCCGGCGCACCGTGAGCAGCAGCGTGCCGATGTCGCGTTGCCCGGCGAGTAGCGCCCCGCGCCGGCGCAGTACCAGCGGAATGAAGATGTCGTTCGAAACCATGATGGCGAGCGCGACGCACTCGACGATGACCATCGCGGTCGCGGCCGACAATCCGCCGACGAAGGCGGCGAGCGCCAGGGCTTCCGCCCCGGCGGCGAGCGGCAACGCCAGCACGAACATGTCGGTGTCGACGCTGCCGTGCGGGAAAGTGAGCAGCCCGCCGATTGCGACCGGGACCACGAACAGATTGATCAGAACCAGATAGAGCGGAAACAACCACGCGGCGCGGCGAATCTCCGCCTCGCCCTGGTTCTCCACGACGGTCACGTGAAACTGCCGCGGCAGGAGCACGATGGCGAACAGCGACAGCATCGTCATGGTGAAGATGGTGGCCGGATTGGGCTCGTGGGTGAGCAGAGCGGCGGTGTCGGGCCGCTCCAAGGCCCGTTCGAACAGCGCGGTTGGTCCGCCGAACAGAACGAACGTCACGAACAGGCCGACCGCGATGAAGGCGACCAGTTTGACGATCGACTCGGTTGCGATCGCCAGGATCAATCCGTCCTGATGCTCGGTGGCGTCGATCTGCCGGGTCCCGAACAGCACCGCGAACGCCGCCATCGCCAGCGCGACGAAGAACGCGAGATCCCCCATTTCCGGTTGATAGCGGCCGGTACTGGATTCGATGTGAGCCAGGATGGTGCCGAGCGAGCTGGAAACGGCCTTGAGCTGCAACGCGATATAGGGAACCGTGCCGATGATGGCGATCAGCGCCACGGTCGCCGCCACGGCCTGATGCTTGCCGTAGCGGGCCGCGATGAAATCCGCGATCGAAGTGATGTTCTGGGCTTTGGCCAGGCGCACGATGCGCAACACCAGCGGATAGCACAGCCCCATCATCAGCATCGGGCCGACGTAGATCGCCAGAAACCCCCACCCGTTGCGGGATGCGAAGCCCACCGATCCGAAGAATGTCCACGACGTGCAGTAGATCGCCAGCGACAGCGGATAGATCAGCATCCGCGAGCGTCCCTGGCGGCGGGACTTGGTTCGGTCGCCGTAGCTCGCAATGAGGAACAGCAGGCCGATGTAGCCGAGTGCGACGGCGACGACGAACCAGCCCTGCAACATGGACGCTCCGATCGCCAAGGCGAGCCCGCGGCCCCACGGCTTGCGGCACGGGCTGTCGCGCCTTCTAGCATATCCGGTTTCGGGTTGCGCGGCGCGAGGTTCGCCAATACGAGGAGCATGCGGACGATTGCCGGAAAGGCTTGCGCATGCAGGATCGCGCCGAGACGGACCGAGGGACGCCGCAGTCCCTGCTCGAGCATTTGCGGCCCGAAGCGGGCGCCGCGCCCGAGAGCGGCATCGTCGAAGTGATGAAGTACGGTCGCGGCCGGGACGGGTTGATCCCGCTGTGGGCCGGCGAGGGCGATCTCGCCACCCCGTCGTTCATCGTCGAGGCGGCGACCCGATCGCTCGCCGCCGGCGAGACCTTCTACACGCACCAGCGCGGGATTCCGGAATTGCGCGAGGCGCTCGCGCGCTACCACACCAAGGTGTTCGGGCGCGACTTCGCCGCGGAAGAATTCTTCGTCACCGGGTCGGGGATGCAGTCGATCCAGATCGCGCTGGCGATGACCTTGGGAGCTGGGCAGGAGATCGTGGTTCCGACCCCGACGTGGCCGAATGCGGCCGCCGCAGCCGGCGTGCTGGGGGCCGAACCGGTCGAAGTTCCGATGACGTTCGGCAATGCCGGCTGGACGCTCGATCTCGACCGTGTCGCCGACGCCATGGGGGCGCGCGCTCGCGCGCTGTTCCTGGTCTCACCGTCCAATCCGACCGGGTGGACGGCAACGCTCGACGAGTTGCGCATCGTCCTCTCGCTCGCGCGGCGCCACGGGCTATGGATCATTGCCGACGAAACCTACGGCCGGTTCTGGTACGGCGCCGGCGAACGCGCGCCGTCGTTCCTCGACGTGATGGAGGCCGAGGACCGGGTGCTGTTCGTCAACACGTTCTCCAAGAATTGGGCGATGACCGGCTGGCGGATCGGCTGGATCAGGGCGCATCCCGCGCT
This sequence comes from Alphaproteobacteria bacterium, assembly GCA_005884745.1. GTDB lineage: Bacteria > Pseudomonadota > Alphaproteobacteria > Rhizobiales > Xanthobacteraceae > AP-16. The sequence continues at coordinate 12,787 of VAZU01000093.1, read as the reverse complement.
CGGGCAGGTGATCGAGAATCTCGTCCAATATTCGACCTCGGGAGTCGCCACCTTCATGCAGCGCGCGGCGGTGGCGGCGCTCGATCGGGGTGAGGGCTTTCTCGCCCATCAGATCGCGCGGGCGCGGCTGGGCCGGGACATTCTTTCCCGCGCGCTTGCGGCGACGGGCCGCTGCCGGTTCGCGCTGCCGCAGGGTGCGTTCTATCTGTTGTTCCGCGTGGACGGCGAGACCGATACCCGAAAACTTGCGCTGCGGCTCATCGACGAGGCGGGCGTCGGGCTTGCTCCGGGCACCGCGCTCGGACGCGGCGGAAGCGATTTCCTGCGCGCATGCTTCGCGCGGAAATCGGAAGAGATGGAGATCGCCGCGCAACGACTTGCGGAAGCGCTGCGCTGAACCGGCGGCACTATTCCGCTGCGAGCGGGCGGTTATCGAGCGGAAGCGCGAGCCGCTCCCACACGTCGGTCAGCGCTTCTGCCAGCCGGTCGATCATGGCATCGTCGTGGTGGGGCGTCGGCGTGATGCGCAGCCGCTCGGTTCCCCTCGGCACCGTCGGGTAATTGATCGGCTGGATGTAGATGCCGTGTTCGGCGAGCAGGAGATCGGTTGCCGCCTTGCACTTCTCCGCATCGCCGACCACGACCGGAACGATGTGCGTGTCGCTGAGCATGACCGGCAGCGCCGCCACGGCGAGAATCGCCTTCACCCTCGCGGCGCGCTCCTGATGGCGCTCGCGCTCCCATTGCGAGGTCTTCAGATGCCGGATCGCCGCAAGCGCCGCCGCGCAGATCGCCGGCGGCAGCGCGGTCGTGAAGATGAAACCCGGCGCATAGGAACGAACGGCGTCAACGAGGTTGGCGCTTGCGGCGATGTAGCCGCCCAGACACGCGAATGCCTTGGCGAGCGTTCCCTCGATCACGTCGATGCGGTGCATGGCGCCGTCGCGCGCGGCGATACCGGCCCCGCGCGGCCCGTACATGCCCACCGCATGCACCTCGTCGACATAGGTCATCGGTGAATCGGGGCCACGTCTCCGCCCATGGAATACAGGCTCTCGAACACGATCAGCTTCGGTCGTGCCGGATCGGCCCCCCGCAGCAGCATTTCCAGATGCTCGACGTCGTTATGGCGGAAAATCGCCTTCTCGGCGCCCGACCGGCGCACGCCCTCGATCATCGAGTTGTGGTTCATCGCGTCGGAGAGGATCAGACAGTCCGGCAGTATCCTGGCGATCGTGGCAATCCCGCTCTCGTTGGATACATAGCCCGAACTGAACACCAGCGCCGCGTTCTTGTCGTGGAGGTCGGCGAGCTCGCCTTCGAGCTGGACCAGCGGATGGTTGGTGCCGGAAATATTGCGCGTCCCGCCGGCGCCGGTGCCCATGCGGGTCGCGGTCTCGACCATGGCGCCGATGACCTTCGGGTGCTGGCCCATGCCGAGATAATCGTTGGAGCACCAGATGACCACCTCACGCGGACCTTGCGGGGAGTGCCAGACCGCGCGGGGAAACCGGCCCGCAATGCGCTCGAGTTCGGCGAACACGCGATAGCGCCGCTCGCCCCGCAACCGCGCGATTGCGTCCCCGAAGAAGCCGTCATAGTTCATGAAACCGGCCTCCGGCCGTTGCCGACGATGGATTTAGCGGCCTTTGACCGCTTTTGTCGAGCCGATATTTGCTCGCCGGGCCGGCGCGGCCTCGATCAAGATCAAGGTGTCCTTGCCGCCGCGGTTCCCCTAATTTCCGCCGCACAATGGTGCTCAAGCAAGCTTTCTCGGGAGAGCAAGATGCGTATCGGTGCCGTCGCCGCCTGCTCTTTGCTGCTCTTGGGGTATTGCCTCGAGCGAGAAGCCCTTGCCCAAGTCGCGGGCGACCAAACGCCGCAGATCGCCTGGGAAGTGAAGAGCCGGTTCCGGCTGTTCCGCAACGAGCGGGATTTCGAGCGCCAGCTCGCCGCGCATCGCAGCGACGGGGTGCTCGCGGCCGAGGAACGTCTGGCGCGCGCCAGCGACGGCCGCGGCTGGGCGAGGGAGCTCATCGGCCAGCTTTGCCTGGATCCGGGCGGCAGAATCACCGAAGCCTGCGTGCGTGACGGCAAACGCGAAAATTATCTCGTCCCGGCGGAGCATCGCATCGGTGCCGTGGTCGCCAATGCGCCGGCCAATGCCGCCTGCACCTGGACGTTCGACGACGGCGATTCACCGCCCCGGAACATCACGCTGGCTTGCGACGAGGAGGTGAGGCTCTGGGTGCGCTACGGCAGGCCGACCACCGCCGCTGTCGAGCTGATCCCGTACGAAGGGGCCATTCAGGAGGCCCGGACCGAAATCCTGGTGCGCGATACTCTTGTCGTCGGCATGGGCGATTCCATCGCGTCGGGCGAAGGAAATCCGGACCGGCCGATCGCGCTCTCCGATGACGGATTCTGCTTCCGGCGGTTTCTGGGCGGCGGCGGCGATTATTTTCGCCCGGGGCGCGCCGGATTCCGCGGCGACAAGACCTGCGATACCGCGACCCCGAAGGCGGAGAGCGATTGGGGCAAGCACGGCGCCGGCTGGCTCAGCCCGGCGTGTCACCTCTCGCTCTACAGCTATCAGACCCGCACGGCGCTGGCGCTCGCGGTCGAGCATCCGCATCTCGCCGTCACCTACGTTCCGCTCGGCTGCACCGGAGCGACCATCGCGGACGGCGTGCTGGGCCCGCAGCGCGCCCGCGAGGTGGTCTGCAACGTCAAGTCGGGCTCGTGCCCCGCAACGGTTCCGGGCCAGATCGCCGAGCTGCGCAAGGTGATCGCGTCGGCGCGACGCAGCCCCGACGCGGTGCTGCTGACCGTCGGCGGCAACGACATTCTGTTCTCCGGGCTGGTCGCGCAGGTGATCATCGGCGCGAGCACCGAACGCAAGTTGTTCGACCACGCCGGCTTGATGGCTTCAGTCGCCGATGCGCAAAACATCCTGGACAAGGCGCTGCCGACCGAGTTCGCCAGGCTGCGCGCCGCGCTCAAACCGCTCATCGGCGGCGATCTCTCGCGCGTGATATTCGTATCCTACGGCCATCCGGGCCTCCTCGCCGGGGCACCGTGCCCGGGCGGCCGCGACGGCTTCGACATCCATCCGGCTTTTGCCGTCGATCCGGCACGGATGAAGGAGGTGGCGCGGTTCGTCAGCGAGCAGTTCCTGCCCCGGCTGAAAGCGCTGGCGCTGTGCGAAGGCGGCATCCTTTGCAACGAACCCGCGCGCGATCCCATGACCTTCGTCGACGGCCATCAGCGGGCCTTTGCCGACCATGGCTTCTGCGCCCGCTCGCAGGACGACCCCGCCTTCGATCGGGAGTGCTTCTCGCCGGCGGGCACCTCGTTCCAGGAGAGCCTGGTCGAGGGCGCGACCGATCCGCTGGCGTGCAATGGCAGCGCGCGCGAATTCCGCCCCTATGCCGCGCGCAGCCGCTGGATCCGCACCGCCAACGACAGCTATTTCACCGCGATGACGTATCCGGAAGGGCTGCCGAGCACACTGCAGCCGAGCGACATTCACGATGCCACCTGGGGCGCGTTGAGCGCCGTCTACGGCGGTGCGCTGCATCCGACTGCCGAGGGCCAGGCGGCGATGGCCGATGCGGCGCTGCCCACGCTGCGCGAGGTGTTGGGACTGCCGGCGCCGACGCAGTGAAGGGCGGCGCGGAGCGAACAGGCGGCCGGGTCTCTGGCCATGTCGCCGATCCCGGAATTCACGTCCGCTGAATCAAGTTGTGCCGCTCGGGGCTCAATTCGGCGAGGCCACGGTGGTCACCGAGATCACGCGGCAGGAGCCCGGAACCGCGTTCTTTTCGCGCAGGCTGAATTCGATCCCGTCGATCTTCTTCCTGCCGGGCGGAAAGCTTTGGAACACGGTACTGCCGCGGGTCGCGAGCAACTTGCCCTTGGCGTCGAAGAATTCGCAGGCGATTACCGCGTCCCGGACCCGGAAGTTATTGCCGTTTTGAAACGTGATGTCGGCGACGGCAAGTCCCGGGAAGCGGTGCCAGGCCTGCGAGACCACCGAGAACTTGTCGATCGGAGCCTTCCCGGCGGGGGCAGGCGCGGGTGGTTTGGCGCCTGGCTGCCGCGCCGCCGGCTGGTCGGCGGGCTTCTGCTGGGCGAGGGCGGGCGGCGGACTCCCGGCCAGGGACAGCAGCGCGACAATGCAAGGCGCCGCAAACAGGTTGGCGAACATGCGCATGGAAGGCTCCCTGGCGGCGCCGCATGAATCACGGCGTCCCGAAGCGGGAATGTACCCCAATACGGTACTGTCCCGGAAATGGCGCGGTTCACATCCGTGCGGAAATCTCCCCGGCAGCCTCGCTCAGTTCTAGAGCGAATATCTGCATTCGCGTTTCGCGAGCAGGACTCGCCGGCGACTCGAGCGAGATTTGTTCGGCGGAGAGACGATTGCTGGTGCTGCCGGTCAGGATTGAACTGACGACCTCTCCCTTACCAAGGGAGTGCTCTACCACTGAGCTACGGCAGCCTGATTCCTGCGCATACAGAGGCTCGGAACCGCGCGATCCTTGCCACAGGGCGGCCTCGGGGCGCAAGTTCGAGCGGGAGCGCCGTTGCGGCCCGCAGTCCGCCGCCGGGGATTCGCGGTTCGCCTCACGGTACCTCGGCTCCGATCAGGTCCGATGCCGCCATGGTCCAATCCGACAAAAAGATGAAACGCGCGGCCCGGGACGCGCGTTTAGCCGCGGCGCTGCGCGAAAATCTCAAGCGCCGCAAGGTCCAGGCGCGGGTGCGCGACCGCGCGGCGGGGGCCTCGGGCCGGCGCGAGCCCCGCCCCGACGGCAGCAGCGCGGAAGGAAAAAAATAAGGTTCATCCCAGAGAATCGCAGAAAGTTCCCGAGTTTTGCCGCAATGGGAGCGGCGCTGTAGCGGCCGGGTCTGGTTTGAGAAGGCGGGGCGGAACATGGATCGCATCAGGATCGTCGGCGGCCGGCCGCTTCGCGGCACAATCCCCATCTCGGGGGCGAAGAACGCCACCCTCCCGCTGATGATCGCGAGCCTGCTCACCGAGGAAACGCTGGTGCTCGAGAACGTGCCGCGGCTTGCGGACGTGAGCCAATTGCAGCGCATCCTCGGCAACCACGGCGTCGACGTCACCCTGAACGGCAAGCGCTCCGGCGACGGCGAGTACCAGGGCCAGACGCTGTCGCTCTCCGCCAAGAACATCGTCGACACCACCGCGCCCTACGAGCTCGTCTCCAAGATGCGGGCGAGCTTTTGGGTGATCGGGCCGCTCCTCGCCCGCATGGGGCAGGCGCGGGTATCGATGCCGGGCGGCTGCGCGATCGGCACCCGTCCGGTCGACCTGCTCATCATGGCGCTGGCGCGGCTCGGCGCCGAGATCGAGATCGACGGCGGCTATGTGGTCGCGCGCGCCGCCAAGGGGCTCAAGGGGGGCGAGATCCGCTTCCCCAGTGTGACGGTCAGCGGCACCCATACGGCGATCATGGCGGCCTCGCTCGCGCGCGGCTCGACCCGCATCGAGAACGCCGCCTGCGAGCCGGAGATCGTCGACCTCGCCGATTGCCTCAACAAGATGGGGGCGCGCATTTCCGGTGCCGGGACCCCGCGGATCCTGGTCGACGGCGTCGCTCGCCTTGGCGGCGCGCGCCACCGCGTGCTGCCCGACCGCATCGAGACCGGGACCTACGCGATCGCGGCGGCGATGACCGGCGGCGAAGTGCTGCTCGAAGGCGCTCGTCCCGAGCTGCTGCAATCCGCGCTCGACCTGCTGGCGCAAGCCGGCGTCGGCGTGGCCGCGACCAACCAGGGCGTGCGCATCTCGCGCAACGGCAGCGCGATCGCGCCGGTCGAAGTCTCGACCGCGCCGTTCCCCGGCTTCCCGACCGACCTGCAGGCGCAATTGATGGCGCTGATGACCTGCGCCAACGGGGTTTCCCGCATCACCGAGACCATTTTCGAGAACCGCTTCATGCATGTGCAGGAGCTGGTCCGGCTCGGCGCGCGCATCCAGCTCCACGGCGAGACGGCGACCATCGAGGGCATCGAGCGGCTCAAGGGGGCCCCGGTCATGGCGACCGACCTGCGGGCGTCGGTCTCGCTGGTGATCGCCGGGCTTGCGGCAGAGGGCGAGACCATCGTCAACCGCGTCTACCATCTCGACCGCGGTTTCGAGCGGCTGGAGGAAAAGCTCGGCCGCTGCGGGGCGGAGATCGAGCGCCTGAGCGGGTAGGGGAGCGCTCTGCCATCGGCCGGCGGGGCTCTTGCGGGAGCGCGAGGCCGTCGCTACCTACCCCGACAGATGGTTTCGGCGCCGGGCTCGACCATGGATCTCCTCAAGCTCATTGCGCTCGACAACGACGACGTCGAGGTCATCTCGACCCATCTGCAGGACGCGGTGCTCAAGGTCGGGGACATCGTTTGGCGGCCGTGCGAGCGCCGGCTGGTGGTGGGCCTCAACCGGTTCGACTGGGAAGCGGCGGTCGATGCGGCCCCGAGCTTCCGCCGCCGCCGCACCGCCTTGCGGTTCGACCGGGTGCTCGCGGTCAAGTGCCGGAACATTTCTCGCGACGATCCCGACGCGGTATTGAACCTGCTCGCCGTCGAGTTCACCGCCGCCGATCCGCCTGCCGGCTTCATCACCCTGGTATTCTCCGGCCGCTGCGGCTCCACGTCGAGTGTCTCGAAGCCGAGCTCGCCGACCTCGGTCCGACGTGGACCACGGCCGCTTGTCCTAACCATCCTCTCACCGCGTGATCGGCTCGGGGTTGACTAAGCCGTCGATGGCGCGCCATTGACCGGCTTTGGCCCGAGATGCCCGATGCCGATCCGCCTTGACGCCGCCGCGCCGGATTTCGCCGAGCGCTTCCGAGCATTTCTCCTGGCCAAGCGCGAGACCGCCGAGGACGTGGAGGCCAAAGTCCGGGCGATCATCGCCGATGTCGCCAAGCGCGGCGATGCGGCACTGATCGAGCTCAGCCGAAAATTCGATCGGGTCGATCTGGAAACGCTCGGATTGCGCGTCGATCTCGCCGAGATCGAGGCCGCGGCCAGCCGCTGCGATCGCGAGGCGCTCGATGCGCTGCAATTCGCACGCGACCGCATCGAGGCCTATCATCGCCGGCAGCTGCCCGCGGACGAGCATTTTGTCGACCCTTTGGGCGTCGAGCTGTCGTGGCGCTGGACTGCAATCGAAGCCGTCGGGCTTTACGTCCCGGGCGGCACCGCGGCCTACCCCCGCGGCTCGTGATGACCGTGCCGGCGCCGGGCGGCAAGCTCGATGCGCTGGTGCTTGCCGCGGCAAAACTTGCCGGCGTCGACGAGATCTTCCGGGTCGGCGGCGCGCAGGCGATCGCGGCGCTTGCTTACGGCACACAGACGATCGCGCCGGTCGCCAAGGTGGTCGGCCCCGGCAACGCCTATGTGGCCGCGGCCAAACGGCTGGTGTTCGGCAGGGTCGGCATCGACATGATCGCCGGCCCGTCCGAGGTGCTCATTCTCGCCGACCGCGACGCCAATCCCGACTGGATCGCGGCCGATCTCCTGGCCCAGGCCGAACACGACGTATCGGCGCAGCCGATCCTGATCACGCAGGATGCCGCGCTGGCGCGGGCGGTCGAGGCGAGCGTGGCGGCGCAGCTCGAGACGCTGCCGCGCGGGTCGGTGGCGGCCGCGGCCTGGCGCGACTTCGGCGCCGTCATTCTCGTCGAAAAGCTCGACGCCGCCGTGCCGCTGATCGATGCCATCGCGCCCGAGCATGTCGAGATCGTGAGCGAGGATGCCGACCGGCTGGCGGCGAGGATCCGCAACGCCGGCGCGATTTTTCTCGGCGCCCACACCCCCGAGGCGATCGGCGATTATGTCGCCGGATCCAACCACGTGTTGCCGACGGCGCGCTCGGCGCGGTTTTCCTCGGGGCTCGGCGTGCTCGACTTCATGAAGCGGACCTCGATCCTCAAACTCGGTCCGGACGAGCTTGTAAAGCTCGGCCCCGCGGCAATCGCGCTCGGCCGCGCCGAAGGGCTCGAAGCGCACGCGCGGTCGGTCGCGATTCGTCTCAACCGGCGATGAGCCAGGGCTCGAACCGGCGCCGCCTCGTCGCGGTAACGCTCGACGAAGCCTCGATCGGCCGCTCCACGCCCGACATCGAGCACGAGCGCGCCGTCGCGATCTACGATCTCATCGAGCAGAACCTGTTCGCGCCGAGCGGGCACGACCGCGGCCCTTATGCGCTGCATCTGAGCATCACCGAGAATCGCCTGGTGTTCGACGTGCGGCTCTCCGACGGCGCGCCGGTTGTGGCGCACATGCTCTCGCTCACCCCGTTCCGCCGCATCGTGAAAGACTATTTCCTGATCTGCGACAATTACTATCGGGCCATCCGCACCGCGACGCCGAGTCAGATCGAGGCGATCGACATGGGTCGCCGCGGGCTGCACAACGAAGGCTCGGAACTGCTGATGGAGCGCCTCAAGGAGAAGATCGAAATCGATTTCGATACCGCACGTCGGCTGTTCACCCTGGTTTGCGTCCTGCATTGGAAGGGGTAGGCGGGATGGCCGCGGCAGGGCGCGCGCTCAAGCCCCATGCGGTGCTGTTCGCCTGCGGCTTGAACGCGATCCGCTCGCCGATGGCGGCGGCGCTGTTCCGGCAATTGTTCGGCCGCAGCGCTTACGTCGGCTCGGCCGGCGTGCGCAAAGGCGAGCTCGACCCGTTCGCGGTCGCGGCAATGGACGAGGTCGGGCTCGACATTCACAAGCACCGGCCGATGACGTTCGAGGAGCTGGAGGAATGGGAGGGGCTCAATTTCGACGTGATCGTGACGCTCTCGCCGGAAGCCCATCACCAGGCGCTCGAGCTCACCCGCACGCTGCCGGTCGAGGTGGAGTATTGGCCGACCCCGGATCCGTCCGTCGCCGCCGGCAGCCGCGAACAGCAGCTCGACGCCTATCGCGACGTGCGCGATCAGCTCATGGCACGCATCAAGGCGAGGTTCGCCTGGCGCCCGGGCGGCAACGAGTGAAGACGAGTGACCGTAGCCCGCATGGAGCGTAGCGGAATGCGGGATGAACGGTCCCGGATTTCGCGCCCGCTCCGCGGCCGCTCCATCCGGGCTACTCCATGCCTTGCGCGGGGGAGCCGGAGTGTTGTGAAAGCCCGGCGTTTCCGCTAGCTTCCGCGCCCATTCGCGGATGCCGAGGACCCACAAAGCTCGGGAGCCGAGGGGCGACCGGCGAACCCGAACACGGATATCGATGGCAAAGGAAGAGCTACTGGAATTTCCCGGTGTCGTGACGGAGCTGCTCCCGAACGCCACGTTTCGCGTCAAGCTCGAGAACGAGCACGAGATCATTGCCCATACGGCGGGCCGCATGCGCAAGAACCGCATTCGTGTGCTGGCCGGCGACAAGGTTCTGGTTGAAATGACCGCTTACGACCTCACCAAGGGCCGCATCACCTACCGTTTCAAATAATCCCGGCTTTGGTCGAGGCTCCAACCCCGTGCTCGCAACCTCATGATCGGTCGGCCCAAGCTCGTCCTCGCCTCCGGTTCGCCGCGTCGGCTGGCCTTGCTCAATCAGGGCGGGATCGAGCCGGATTCGCTGCTCCCCGCCGAGATCGATGAGCTGCCGATGAAGGGCGAGCTGCCGCGCGCGCTCGCCACGCGCCTGGCGCGGGCCAAGGCCGAAGCGGCGCTGCAGGCGGTGCGGCTCGACGAGGAATTGCGCGGATCGTTCATCGTCGCCGCCGATACCGTCGTGGCGGTCGGGCGTCGCATCATGCCGAAGGCGGAGATGCTCGACGAGGCCGCCGCGTGCCTGCGGCTCTTGTCCGGCCGCAACCACCGCGTCTACGGCGCGGTGTGCCTGGTCACGCCCAAGGAGAGCTTTCGCCAGCGCCTGGTCGAGACCCGGGTGCGTTTCAAGCGCCTCTCGAAGGAGGAGCTCGAGGCCTATCTGGCCTCGGGCGAATGGCGCGGCAAGGCCGGCGGCTATGCGATCCAGGGGCTTGCCGGCGCCTTCATCGTGAAAATCGTCGGCTCCTACACCAGCGTGGTCGGATTGCCGCTGCAGGAGACCATCGCGCTGTTGTCGGGCGAGGGCTATCCGGTGCATTTCGGCTGGCTCAGCGCGGTGTGAGGCATCATCCTGAGGTGGCCGCGAAGCGGCCCTCGAAGGACGCCCGCGCTCCATCCTTCGAGGCTCAGCCAACTTCGTTGGGTTCGCACCTCAGGATGACGCAACGGAGGAGAATTGTCTTGAATCTGGCGCTTTGGCTCGAGCGCGCGGGCAAAAGCCACGGCGGCCGGCCGGCGATCGGGTACGGCCGGCGCGTCCACAGCGATTACGGTGAGCTCGCAGAGCGCGCCGCGCGGCTTGCCGGCGCGCTGCGGCAGCGGTTCGGTCTCGCCGCAGGCGACCGCGTCGCCATCATCGCCAAGAACTCGCCCGAGTACGTCGAGCTGATGTTCGGCATCTGGCATGCGGGGCTCGCGGCGGTGCCGGTCAACGCCAAGCTGCACGGCCGCGAATCCGGCTTCATCCTGGAACATTCCGGCGCCCGCGCCTGCTTGGTCTCCGCGGAACTCGAGAGCGGGATCGCGCCGCACGCGCCCGCGAGTCTGGAGCGGCTCGTCACCATCGGCGGCGCCGAATATGCGGCGCTGCTGTCGGCCGACCCGATCCGTTGCGCCGAGGCCGGCGGCGATGCGCTGGCGTGGCTATTCTACACGTCGGGCACCACCGGCCGTCCCAAGGGTGCCATGCTCACCCATCGGGTGCTGGCGATGGCGGGCCATGCCTATCTGAGCGAAGTCGATGCCGCCGAACCGGGCGATCCGCTGCTTCACGCCGCGCCGATGAGTCACGGTTCCGGCCTCTATATGATCCCGGCCCTCGCGCGGCTCGGCGTCAACGTCGTGCCGGAATCCGCGGGCTTCGAGCCCGAGGAGATTTTCGAATTGGTCCGGACCTGGCCGCGCACCTCGATGTTCGCCGCGCCCACCATGGTCAAGCGGCTGGTCGATTGTCCGGCCGATTGCAACGCCGAACACCTTCGCACCATCGTGTGGGGCGGCGCGCCGATGTACGTCGAGGATACCAAGAAGGCGTTGGAGCGGTTCGGCCCGCGCCTCGCCCAGATCTACGGCCAGGGCGAGAGCCCGATGACGATCAGCACGCTCTCGCGCCAGGAGATCGCCGATCGCGCCCATCCGCGCTGGCTCGACCGGCTGGCTTCGGCCGGCCGGCCCTATGCGTGCGTCGAAGTGAGGATCGCCGACGCGGACGACCGCGGGCTGCCGACCGGCGAGACCGGCGAGATTCTCTGCCGCGGCGACGTGGTGATGCCGGGCTATTGGCGCGATCCCGACGCCAGCGCCGCGACGCTGCGCGGCGGCTGGCTGCACACCGGCGACGTCGGCGCGCTCGACGCCGAGGGCTATCTCACGCTCAAGGACCGTTCCAAGGACATGATCATCTCCGGCGGCTCCAACATCTACCCGCGGGAGATCGAGGAAGTGCTGCTCAAGCACAAGGATGTACGCGAAGCCTCGGTGATCGGCAGGCCGGATCCGGAATGGGGCGAGATCGTCGTCGCCTACGTGGTCGGGAACGCCGAACGCGCCGAGCTCGACGCGCTCTGCCTGGCTTCGATCGCGCGCTTCAAGCGGCCCAAGGATTACGTGTTCGTCGACAGCTTGCCGAAGAACAATTACGGAAAAATCCTGAAGATCGAGCTGCGCGCGCTCGATGCGAAACGCACGCAGTGAATGGTCAGGACGTGAGGCATACGCGCTTGCCCTCTCCCCTCGTGGGAGAGGGTGCCGAGCGGACGAAGTCCGCGAGGCGGGTGAGGGGTTCCGCTTCGAAACATACCCCTCACCCGGCTCATTGCTCGTTCCACTCGCAACGAGCCACCCTCTCCCACAAGGGGAGAGGGGAAGCGCGCATGGAGCAGCGTTAGAGATCAAATAACTCTCAATCAATCGATGGGAGACACGGCATGCCGGATCGGCTCAAGGGCAAAGTGGCGATCGTGGTGGGCGCCGGATCGATCGGGCCCGGCTGGGGCAACGGCAAGGCGACGGCCGTCACTTTCGCCCGCGAGGGGGCGAGCGTGCTCTGCGTCGATATCAATCCTGCGGCCGCCGAGGAGACCGCCGGCATCATCCAGGCCGAAGGCGGCGCCGCGGTCGCGCATCGCGCCGACGTCACCAAGGCCCACGAGGTCGGCGCCATGGTCGAAGCCTGCCGGGACCGTTACGGCCGCATCGACGTGCTCGACAACAACGTCGGCATCGCCGAGCTCGGCGGCGTGGTGGAGATTTCCGAGGCTGACTGGGACCGCGTGTTTGCCGTCAACCTCAAGGGGGCGTTCCTGACCATGAAGCACGTCATCCCGGTGATGGAAGCGCAGGGCGGCGGCTCGATCATCAACATCTCCTCGGTCGCGGCGATCCGCTATACCGGCCTGCCGTATTCGAGCTATTACGCCTCCAAGGCGGCGCTGAGCCATCTCACCCGCACCACCGCGGTCGAATACGCAAAGAAACGCATCCGCGTGAACGCGATCCTGCCTGGCCTGATGAAGACCCCGATGGTCGAGAAGGCGTTCGGCTTCGCGCGCGCCTACGGCGCCGCCGACGTCGAGGAGATGTGGCGGGTGCGCGACGCGCAGGTGCCGATGGGATTCGGCGGCGAGGCCTGGGACGTCGCCTGGGCGGCGGTCTATCTCGCGAGCGAGGAGAGCCGCTACGTGACCGGCATCGAGCTCGTCGTCGACGGCGGCG
>VAZU01000087.1 GCA_005884745.1 Alphaproteobacteria bacterium | reverse complement strand
CAATCGCGGTCACGGGAACTGCAGCCATGACGCTCTATCGAGGCGGCCGCCGGCCCTTCGTCGAGGCGAAAGACGAAACGACGCCGATCAATTGGCGTCGCGGGCTGTTTCGGATCTGGCTGCTCATGTCCGCCGCATGGATCATGGGTTGGGCCATTTATTCGATCTTGAGTGCGATGAGCGACGGATTCAAAACCGTCGGCGATCTCCTGAGCATCCCGGTGGTCTTTTTCGGGCCGCCGATTGCGTTGCTGCTGTTCGGCCTGGCCGCCGCCTGGGCATTCCGCGGCTTCAAGATGGACGTCGAATCGTCGGCGGAATGAGGCACGCGCGCTTCACCTCTGCCCGGCACAGGGCAGAGGCAATCACGCCAGGACCTCGGGATTGATCACGTTCTCGCGGATCGGTTTTCCGTCGAACACGCTGAGCACGTTGCGCACCGCCTGCCCGGCCATGCGATCGATCGATTCGCGGGTGACGCCGGCCATGTGCGGCGCGGTGACGACGTTGTCGAGCTTGAGCAGTGGATTGTCCGGCGCCGGCGGTTCGCGGTCGAACACGTCGATGCCGGCGCCGGCGATCGTGCCGCCGGTGAGTGCCGCATGCAGCGCCGTCTCGTCGATGATGCCGCCGCGTGCGGTATTGACCAGATAGGCCGTCGGCTTCATGCGCTCGAGCCGCGCGGTGGAGAACATGCCTTCGGTTTCCGGGGTCCGCGGGCAATGGATGCTGACGAAGTCGGCGCGCGGCAGGGCGGCGTCGAGATCGCCGACCGGTTCGCAGCCGGCCGCGCGCACCTGATCGGCCGGGACGTAAGGATCGTACACCAGCACATTCATGTCCATGGCGAGACAGCGCTTGGCGGTGCGCGTGCCGATCCGGCCGAAGCCGACGATGAGCAAGGTCTTGCTCATGAGATCGACCGGCAGCGCGCTCAGCCGCTCGCTCCAGCGCCCGGTCCGGACCAGGCGGTCGACGTGGGCTCCGCGTTTCGCCAGCGCCATCATCATGAACAGCGCCTGCTCGGCGACCGTGGGCGAATTGGCGGTGCCGACCACCATCAGCGGAATGCGGCGGCGCGTGAGCACCGGCACGTCGACGGTGTCATAGCCGACGCCGATGCGCGCTACGACCTGCAGCCCGCGCGCGCCGGCGCACTCGGTCTCGCCGAAGCGCGTCAGGCCGAGAATGACGCCGTTGACCTCGCCATCCGATCGCAGCAGCGCGTTGAAATCGCCCGGCGAGATCGTGGTCGGAAACGCGACCGGCTCGACGTCCTCGCGCTCCTTGAGCACGTCCCAGCCGGCGGCGCCCATGACGTTGGGAACCAGGACTCGCTTCTTGTTGCGTGCCATGTCGGGATCTGGAATCGGAAATCAGCGGTGAAAAATTCAGGGATCGGGACTCGGAAGTCCGGGAGTCGGGCCGCTGCCGGGGTTCAGGCGCAGAAACAGGACGACAGCTACGGGAGACGGTTTTGCACCGTCCATGTTCCGCCGTCTGCCGTCCTGCTTTCCGATACCTGAATCCGGATACCTTAAATCACTTCCGCCGGCGCCGCTTTCTGGTGCCCAGCGAAGTCCCCAGCACGAGTGCCTTTTGCCGCACCGCGCCTTCCGAGCGCCGCAGCTTGCGCGCGATCTGTCTCGCCGGAACCTTCTTGGCCAGCGATTTCAGTTCGCGAACGTCGCTCTTCGTCCACTCGCGACGAGTGATCTTTCTTCGTGCAGCCATCATCAATCTCCTGTCTGATCTATCACGATACCTCCAAATAAAGCATTTGGCCGCCGCTCGCAAGAGCTAATCGTGACAATATTAACGCCGTGAAGATGGTTGTTTTCTGATGAACAAGCCTGTTGTCAGTTGAAAAAGCGCCGTGATAAGCGGCAATTCGGATCAAAATTCCCAGGCTGGGCAACTGACTCGCAGTTCCTAAGCTGATGTGGAAAGTTCAAGGAGACCTTGCCCGAACCGCCGCGCCACGTCGCTCAGAATGACTGCACCTTCCAGTCACGAGCCGGGCAGACGCAGCGCGTTCGCCAGGAACCTGGCGGCGTCTTGGGGCGAAGCCTTGTCGGCGTCGCGATCCACCATGAAGTTCGCCTCGCGCATGCGCTCGACCGGTATGGCGCCGAGCAACGGTTCGAGCGCCTGCTTGAGCACCGCGTCGTTGGCGCGCTGCGGCGAGAGCAGGATCACGGCGTCATAGGCGGGGATCGCGTGCTTGGGGTCGGCGAGCACCACGAGTTTCTGCGCGGCGATCCTGCCGTCGCTGGAAAACGCGGAGATGACGTCGACCTCGCCGCCCTCGAGCGCGCGATACATGAAGGTCGGATTGAACGAGCGCTCGACCCCGAATCGGAGCCCATAGGCGTCGCGCAGCGCCGCCCATTCCGGCCGACTCAGGAACTCGAGGTCGCTGCCGAGCTTGAGCTGCGGTGCCTCGCGGGCAAGATCGGCGATCGTGCGCGTCTTGAGCGCCGCTGCGCGATCGGCCCGCATGGCAAGCGCATAGGCGTTCTCGAAACCGAGCGCTCCGAGCAGGGTCACGCCGTAGCGTTCCTTGAGCTCGCGGCTCAGCTCCGCGAGCATCGCCTCGCGCGGCGGCGAATCCCGGCGTTCCAGCACGTTGGTCCACAGCGTCCCGGAGTAATCGACGTAACAATCGATGTCGCCGCTGGCGAGCGCCCGGAACGCCACCGCCGAGCCGAGCCCGTCGGTGTGGCGCACGGAAACTCCCGCGCGCGCCAGGCGCTCGCTGATGAGCTCGGAGAGGATGAATTGCTCGCTGAAATTCTTGGCGCCGATCGCGTAGGTTTTCCCTGCGGCCGCGAACAGCGGCAGCAGCGCGGCGGCGGTGCCGAGCGCGAGGCCGGCGAGGCCCAGGCCGAAGCGGCGCGCGTCGCGCCGCGCCGCGCCGGCCTCGACGAGGCCGAGCAGCTGGTCGGCCGTGAGTGCCAGCGCCGCGGCGGCCGCGCAGCCGAACAGCACGAAGATCCAGTTCTCGGTCTGCAGCCCGGAAAAGATGAAATTGCCGAGGCTCGTCTGCCCGACCGCGGTCGAGAGCGTCGCCGCGCCGATGGTCCACACCGCCGCGGTCCGCACCCCCGCCATCACCATCGGGGCGGCGAGCGGCGCCTCGACCCGGAACAGCCGCTGACGCGGCGTCATACCGACCCCGTCCGCCGCTTCGAGGATGGCCGGCGGCAATCCGGTCAGGCCGGCGACGCCGTTGCGCAGAATCGGCAGCATGGAATACAGCGTGAGCGCCGAGAGCGACGGCAGAAATCCGAGCGCCGGCACGCCGACGCCGACGAGCGCCTTGGTCAGGGTCGAAAGTCCCAGCAGCAGCGGATAGAACAGCGCGAGCAGCGCGAGCCCCGGAATGGTCTGCACGAGACTCGCCGCGGCCAGGATCGGCCAGCGGATCCGCGCATAGCGCGAAGCGAGCACCGCGAGCGGCAGGCTCAGCGCGACGCCGAGCGCGAGCGCCGCGGCGCTGAGCAGCACATGCTGCGCGAGATAATTCGGCAGCAGCGAGAACGCCTGCGCGATGCGCTCGTTCATGGCCGCTTGCCTTCGCCGATGACCGCGCGGATGCGCTCGGCCTGGCGCTTGGGCATCGCCATCAGCGCTCTCACGTCGGGGTGGGCCTCGTCCGAGAGCAGCGCGCGGGGAATATCCTGCGCCAGCACGCGGCCGCTCTTCATGACCACGATCTCGTCGGCGAGCAGCACGGCTTCCTGCACGTCGTGGGTCACCATGATGGTGGTGAGGCCGAGTTTTCCGTGCAGCGCCCGATAGGCGGAGCCGAGCGCGTCGCGAGTGATCGGATCGAGCGCGCCGAACGGCTCGTCCATCAGCACGATCTTCGGCCGCGCCGCGATGGCGCGGGCGACGCCGACGCGTTGGCGCTCGCCGCCGGATAACGCGGCCGGGAATCGCGGCCCGTAGCTTTGCGGCAGGCCGACGAGGTCGAGAAGCTCGGCGCTGCGGGCGGCGATCTCTCGCTGCGGCCAGCCCAGGAGCTGCGGCGTGATGCCGATGTTCTCGGCGACGCTCATGTGCGGGAACAGGCCGATGTCCTGGAACACGTAGCCGATGCGCCGGCGCAACGCGGGCGGATCGGCCCGGCCGACCGGCTCGCCTTCGATCCGCACTTCGCCGCTATCGGGCTCGATCAGCCGGTTGATGCTCTTGAGCAGCGTCGTCTTGCCGGATCCGGAAGCACCCACCAATGCCACGAATGCACCGGGCCTCACGGTCACGCTGGCGTTGCGCAGCGCGAAGCCTTGCCCGCCGTCGAACGACTTGCTCAGGGTTTCGATCTCGATCAGCGCGCCGGCCATGAATTTTGCTTCCCGGGTACATGTATACTCCGGCCCGTCTATACTCCGGCTTGCCATGCCCCGCGAATGCGGGGCACCCAGTAACCAGGGGAGCGAAGAAGGGTACCGAGCCAGGCCGGGGTGCCGGGGTTACGGGGTCGCCCGCATACGCGGGCGATGACAGCCCCGAGGTTGCTCTCCCGGCATACGCAAACGTGAATGTGTATCACGCGGGTCGGCTGGACGAACGAGAGACCCGATGGCAAAGGAGGCAAATCGAGGCTCCGATGCTGCGCGAGAGCAAGATATCAATGAGTCGGCCGCTTGCTCCGCCCTTCGCGGGGAGCGGGGAAGATCGCCCGCTGCTCCAGCTCGACGGGCCCGCGATCGTGTTCGGCGGCCCCTACGGCAATCTCGAGGCGACGCGTGCATTGCTCGAGGAGGCCGAACGCCTCGGCGTTCCCGGCGAGCGCATGGTCTGCACCGGCGACGTGGTCGCCTATGGCGCCGATCCCGCTGCGACCGTGGAGCTCGTGCGGCGGTCCGGCGCGCGGGTCGTCCTGGGCAATTGCGAGGAGAGCCTGGCCGCGCGGAGCGGCGATTGCGGCTGCGGCTTTGCCCCCGGCAGCGCCTGCGACAAGCTCGCAGCCGCCTGGTTCGCCCATGCCGACCGCACGCTCGACGCCGATGCCCGTGCCTGGATGGCGAGCCTGCCGCGCCGGATCGATCTTGCCGTCGACGGCCGGCGGCTCGCGGTCGTGCATGGCGGTGTCACCCTGATCAACCGTTTCCTGTTCGCCTCGACCGCGCCTCTCATCAAAGCCGCGGAGCTCGCAAGGTCCGGCGTCGACGGTATCATCGGCGGACACTGCGGCCTGCCGTTCACGCAAATCATCCGCGGAAATGCCGGCGCAATCGGCATGCCGGCGAACGACGGCACGCGGCGGGTGTGGTTCAGTCTGCTGATTCCCCAGGCAAGCGGATTGCGCATCGAGCATCGCGCGCTCGCCTACGATCATGCGGCGGCGGCGCGCAAGATGCGCGCGGCTGGTCTGCCGGAGGAATATGCGCTCGCGCTGGGAACCGGTCTGTGGCCGAGCTGCGACGTGCTGCCCTATCGCGAGATTCGCGAGCGCGGCGTGCCGCTCCAAGAGGGGCACGCGCTGTGGCGGGTGCCGGCCGAGCCCACGCAACCGCCCCGCCGCGCGCGGGCGATGATGGTGGAGCAAGCCTGGCCCGATCCGGCCCGCGACAATGTCGCACCGCTGCGGCCGCCCAAGTTCAAGGATCCGTTGCGCACCGCCGGCGGCGAGCCGCGCGCGAGCGTCGCGCTGAAACGGCTCGAGACGCTGTGGTTCAACACCGGCACCTTGTGCAACATCGCCTGCCGCAATTGTTACATCGAATCCAGCCCGCGCAACGACCGGCTGGTCTATCTGTCGCGTTCGGAAGTCTCGGATTATCTCGACGAAATCGAGCGCGGCCGTTGGGGCACCGAGGAAATCGGCTTCACCGGCGGCGAGCCGTTCCTCAATCCCGATCTCCTCGCCATGATCGAGGATTGCGCTGTTCGCGGCTTCCGCGTGCTGGTGCTCACCAACGCCATGCGGCCGATGCAGCGCCGCAAGGCCGAGCTGCTGGCGCTCGGAGCGAGCCGCGGCGCCAGGCTGCAGTTTCGGGTCTCGCTCGATCATTTCACGCAAGCGCGCCACGAGGACGAGCGCGGCCCCGGCTCGTTCCGGCCGACGCTTGAAGGGCTGCAATGGCTCGCCCGCAACGGCTTCAACGTCACGGTCGCCGGCCGCACCATGTGGGGCGAGGATGCGGACGCCGAGCGCGAGGGTTTCGCTCAGCTCTTCGCCGGGCACGGCATAAAGCTCGATGCGAGGAATCCCGGGGATCTGCTGCTGTTTCCGGAGATGGATTCGCATGCCGACGCCCCGGAGATCAGCGCCGCGGATTGGGAGCTGCTCGGCGCAACCCCGGGCCGACCGATGTGCACCTCCTCGCGCATGGTGATCAAGCGCAAGGGCAGCGCGCATCCCGCGGTGGTGGCCTGCACGCTTCTTCCCTATGATCCGCAATTCGAGCTCGGCCGCACCCTGCGCGAGGCGGCGCGGGAGGTGCCGCTCAACCATCCGCATTGCGCGCAGTTTTGCGTATTCGGCGGCGGCTCGTGCAGCGCGCAGTGATGATCTCATGTGGCCGGCCGTCCTTCGAGGCTCGCTTCGCTCGCACCTTGTATTGGACCGAATCGGCCGGGATTAGTGCCGCACCCTATCTCCGGCCGTCATGCTGAGGTGGTCGCCGAAGGCGGCCCTCGAGGCACGGTCGGCGACCTGATCTATTACGAACAGTCATGATCCGCGGTTCTCTTATTTGGTTCGTCCTCGTGGCCGGGCTGCTGGTCGCGATCGCGATCGGCTGGTTCGCGCTGCCGGCGCGTCAATGGGTCGAGGCGTTCGACGCCTGGATCGCCGCGCTCGGCCCATGGGGCGTCGTGCTGTTCGCGCTCGCCTATGTCGTCGCCGTGGTGCTGCTGGCGCCCGCGGAGTTTTTGTCGATCGCGGCGGGATTTTTGTTCGGCACCTCGGGATTTCCGATCGTCATCGTCGCGGCGACCGTCGGGGCGGCGCTGGCGTTTCTCGTCTCGCGCTACGCGGTGCGGACGCGATTGCGGCGCCTCCTGCAGGACAAGCCGAGATATTCCGCGATCGACCGCGCGGTCGCCGAGGAGGGCTGGAAAATCGTGGTGCTGCTGCGCCTCAATCCGCTCGTGCCCTTCAACCTGCAGAATTATTTCTTCGGCGCGACCGAGGTGGGCTTTCTGCCCTATATGGTCGCGACGTTCTTCGGGATCATGCCGGGCGCGGCGTTCTACGTGTATCTCGGCACGCTGGGGCGCGAGGCCGGCAGCGGCGGCGCCGGTGCGGCGCGCTGGATCTTGCTCGGCTCGGGACTGGCGCTGACGGCACTCGTGCTGTTCCTGGTCATCCGCCGCGCCAACGCCAGGCTGACGGAGCTCGGGATCGCGCGGACGATTGGACGCGGCGGGCGATGAGCCGGGGTTCCCCCCGCCGTGAAGCGGCTCATCCGGAACAAACCGCGAAAACTGCCAAGCATGGCCGCCGGCATCCGCGAGATGCTCGGGGGGTGAGCCAAGCGACGTTCTATGCTTACACTTCCAATTCGCGCAAAATGAAATACGCGGCGACCGCCGCGGCGGTCACGGCGGCGACGGTGGCGGGATTCGCGCACAGCGCCGGCGCGCCGTTGCAGACCTGGTCGGCCCAGTGAAACCCGTGGCCGTAAAGCTCGCTCGCCCCGAACGCCAGTCCGGTCACGGCAAGCAGAGCGAGCGAGAGCATGAATGCCAGCTGCGCAGCCATGCGGCATTCCTCTTATGCAAGGGGGGCATGCTAGGCCGGCCGGCTTAACGGATCGTATGCGGCGCGCTTAACGCTTCGTTTACGCTTTGCCCGCCTCGCGCGCGATTCGTCATGCACGCGGGGATCGCCGCGTGGGCAAACCGGCTGCCCTCGCGAAAGCCGGGGTCGCGACGAGGCTGGCAGCGAGTTTTTCACCGGTCTGAGCGATGTTGCCCACCCGGGGGCGGGATTACTGCGATTGCGCCTTGGCGTGCAGATCCTCGGCGACCGCCTTGTAATCGTAGGTCGGATAGAACTCGGTACGGTAGCCGCCCCAGGCGGTCTGCTCGATCGCGCGGTTGACCTCGCGCAGCCGCTCCGCGGGCACGCGCAACGTGACCACCTGGCCGATGCCCATCATCACGTACCAGCTCACGACCTCGATGCCGGGCGGCGGGAACGCCTTGTAATAGCCCTGGGCACGCAGTTGCGCATTGATCTGGTCGAGCGTTTTCGATTCGTCGTGCTTGAGGAAGATGGTGAGCAGGAACACGCCCTTGGCGGCGTCCGGGGTCGCCTGCGGCGCGGGCGCGGGCGCGAGAGGGGGCTGCTGCGCGCCGGCGCTGCCGGCGGCGAGGAGGAGGCACAATGCGAGGGCCGATGCGTGTTTCGAAGCGAAGCGCAGATTCATGGGAATGTCTCCTTGGATCGCGTTCTTGTGAAGCAAGTCGGTTTCGGATTGTTCCACGGATCAGCAAGGGCGAAGGCACGATTTGACCAAGACCGCGCCGGAGTCTCGCCATCACGCTCCCTCATCGGCGGCGTCGTCCGCGATGACTCCGTCGACCAAATTGAGTCCGAGCAGAAACTCCGAGGGAAATTCGGTGCGCATCAGCGGCTCGCGCGGGATCGGGCGCTCGAGCGCCAGCGCCTCGGCGCGCCGGGCCGCGACCGCTTCCTCGATCGTGACCGCCGCGAACGAGATTTGCGTGCCTGGGCGCAGCTGCGCGATTTTCCCGAGGTCGGCGCCGATCACGTTGGCGATCTTCGGGTAACCGCCGGTCGGCTGGCGATCGGCCATCAGCACCACCGGCTGGCCGTCGCCCGGCACCTGGATGGCGCCGAACGCAATGCCGTCGGACACGATGTTGAAGCCCTTGGCGTGCGCCAGGCGCTCCCCCTCGAGCAGATAGGCCATGCGGTCGCTGCGCGCCGAGAGCGTCCACGGCCCGGCGAGGAACGCCGCGATCGCCGCTTTGGTGAAATAATCGTCCTGCGGGCCGAGCACGACCCGGATCGTCGTGCCCGCCCGCGCCAGCCAATGCGCGTCGAGCGTTGCGAGCTTCGGCTCGATCGTGCGCGGCTCGGCGAACGGCAAGACATCGCCGGCCGCGAGCGCACGGCCGGAAATCCCGCCGAGCCCGGAGCGGGTGTGGGTCGCGGTCGAGCCGAGCATGTTTGGCACATCGATGCGGCCGGCGACCGCGACATAGCACCAGGCACCGGCGTCGCCCGGGCGGATCGCGAGTTTTTGCCCGGGTTCGAGCGTCGCAACCGCGGCGCTCGGCAGCGGCCGGCCGGCGAGCTCGATGCGAAACGCGCCGCCGGCGACCGCGAGCGAGACCGCGGCATCCGCGGCAAGCTCGAGGCCGCCGAGCGAGACTTCGATGGCGGTCGCGTTCCTCTTCGCGCCGGCGGCGGCATTGGCGGTCGCGAACGCGAGCCGATCCATCGGCCCCGCGGCGGTGACGCCGAAGCGCAGATATCCGTGCCGTCCGCCGTCCTGCAGCGTCACGCCGGGCCCGGCGGCGAGGATGCGCAGCGCGGTCATGGCGCGGGTGCGTTCCCCGGACGCGGTGCACCGCAGATCCGGGGTCCAGGAGATTCCGCATGGATCCCGGGTCTGCAGCGCGGCACTTCGTGCTGCGCTGCGCCCGGGAAACGATCGCGCAGTTCAACGGGCCTCATCGCAAGGGCTTCCGCTTCGCTACGATCTCGCCGGCCGCGGCGCGCGCGTCGAGCGCCGCGAAGGTCGCGGCGTCGACCGGTTCGAATTTGAGCGCGTCGCCGATCTCGACCAGAAAAATCGGCGCGCGCGTGGGCGCGAACATTCGCTCCGGCGTGCGGCCGATCACATACCAGCCGGTCGGCATCGCGAAGGTCGATACCAGGGTCAGCCCGCCGCCGAGCAGGACGGCATTGGCCGGATGCGGCGGGCGTACTTTTTCCCGCCGCGAGATCTTCAGCGCGTCGGGGACGCCGCCGAGATAGCAAAAGCCCGGCGCGAATCCGTACATATAGACCCGGTAGGTCGCGCCGGAATGCAGCGCGACCACGCGCTCGGGCTTGAGCTTCGTCAGCTCGGCGATGCGAAAGAGATCCTCGGCGAATTCCGGCGCGTAGCAGCATGGCAGCATCCAAAGCGCCTTCGGCTCGCGCGGCTTGGGGTGCGCCGCCTCGATTTGCTCGATCGCCGCGACCAGATTCTTGCGCGCGAGAAGCAGCGGATCGTAATGGATCATCAGCGAACGATAGGTCGGCACGGTTTCGCGCACGCCCTCGAGCGTGAGTGACAGGATCGCCTCGTCGAGCGCCCGCACCTGGGCGTTGACGGCCGGGTCGGCAGTCTCGCCGAACTCGACGACCAGCGCCGCCTCGCCGGCATCGAGATAACGCGGGTAGGGGACGGTCATCGTCCGGCGTTCCCCGGACGCGGTGCAGCGCGCAGCGGTGCACCGCAGATCCGGGGTCCAGGAGATTTCGCATGGATCCCGGGTCTGCAGCGCACCACTTCGTGCTGCGCTGCGCCCGGGAAACGAGGGAGAGTTTGACGCAACTTCATAGCTTCGAGAACGGCGCGACCTTGATCCCCGCGCCCTCGAGTTTCTCCCGCACCCGCCGCGCCGATTCCACCGCATGGGGCGAATCGCCGTGCACGCACACCGATTCGATCGGGGCCTTGAGCCGCGCGCCCGACGCGGTGATGACCGCGCCGGCCTCGACCATCTCGAGCACGCGGTCGGCGGCCGCCTCGGGATCCTCGATCATCGCGCCCTGCTGCCCGCGCGGGATCAGGCTGCCCTTCTCGGTATAGCCGCGGTCGGCATAGATCTCCGCGATCGGCTCGACGCCGGCGCGCTCCATCGCCCGAAACTGCTCGCTCAGGGTGATGGCGAGATATTTGAGCGAAGGATCGACTGCGCGCACCGCGCGCGCCACCGCGTCGGCGACCTCGCGGTCGACCTCGGAGATGTTGCCGAGCGCGCCGTGGGTCTTCACGTAGGTGATGCGGTGGCCGGCGTAGGCGGCGAGCGCCTGCGCGGCGCCGACCTGATAGGCGACGAGGCGCTCGATCTCGCCGGTCGAGAACGGCACGCGGCGGCGGCCGAACCCCCACAGGTCCGGGAAGCCGGGATGCGCGCCCACCGCGACGCCGCGCTCCCTGGCGGTGCGGAAGGTGCGCGCCATGATTTCCGGATCGCCGGCATGGAAGCCGCAGGCGACATTCGCGGAGGTGACGATCTTGAGCATCGCATCGTCGTCGCCGCAGCGATAGGAGCCGTAACCCTCGGCGAGATCGGAATTGAGGTCGATCGTGGGCATCGAAGTTTTCCTCAGCGTTCAATGGCTGTCACCTCTCCCCGCAAGCGCGGGGAGAGGTCGACCGCGCGAAGCGCGGTCGGGTGAGGGGCATCTCGGAGTAGGCATCTGCCCCCCACCCCGACCCTCTCCCCGCAGGCGGGGAGAGGGAGAAGAAAGTCACAGCCCCAGATACGCCTTGCGGATCTCCGGGTCGTCGCGGATCTCGGCCGCCGTGCCGCGCATGATCACTTTTCCGGTCCGCAGCACATAGGCGCGGTCGGCAATCTCCAGACATTCGGTCACGCGCTGCTCGACGATCAGCACCGTGGTGCCCGCGCCGCGGATCTTCACCGCCGCGGCGAAGATCTCGTCGACGAGCTTCGGCATGATGCCCTGCGACGGCTCGTCCAGCATCAGCAGGCGCGGCCGCGTCATCAGCGCGCGGCCGATCGCCAGCATCTGCTGCTCGCCGCCGGAGAGCGTCTCGGCGCGCTGGTCGAGCCGTTCGGCGAGCCGCGGGAACAGCGCGACCACCTGCGCCATCGGCGCATCGCGGTCGGCGCGACCGCGAAAGAGATAGCTGCCGAGCCGCAAATTGTCGCGCACCGAGAGGCGCGGAAACAGCCGGCGGTTCTCCGGCACGAAGGCGATGCCGCGCGCGGTGATGCGGTGTGCCGCGAGATGGTCGATGCGCTCGCCTTCGAACAGGATCGCGCCGGAGCGCGGCCGCTCCAGGCCGGCAATCGTCTTGAGCAGCGTCGATTTGCCGGCGCCGTTGGCCCCGGCGACGCACACGATCTCGCCCGCCGCGACCGTGATCGACACGTCGGCGAGCGCGACGAGACCGCTGTAGGCGGCGGTGAGCTCACGCGCTTCGAGCACGGTGGCGCTCCCCGAGATAGGCGGTGATCACGGCTTCGTCGCGGACCACGTCCGCGGGCCTGCCCTCACAGATCACGCGGCCGAGATCGAGCACGATGGCGCGGTCGACCAGCGGCATCACGATCTCCATCACGTGCTCGACCATCAGCACGGTGACGCCGGTCTCGCGGATGTTCCGCACCAGCTCGACGCCGCGCTTGGCCTCCGACGGCGTGAGCCCGGTCA
>VAZU01000086.1 GCA_005884745.1 Alphaproteobacteria bacterium | reverse complement strand
CGCGCGTCAGCGTCATGCGCGCCAAGATGGGCCTGCCGCCGATAGAGCCGAGCGATATGGCCCGCTTCATGGAGGCTGCGTTCGACGACGTCGCCGAGGCCGTACGCTTTGTCAAAGCGCGCCACGTGGATTATGGCGTCGATCCTGAGCGTATCGTGCTCGGTGGCTTCTCGGCGGGCGGGCGGTGCGTCACTTATGCCGCTTACGGCAAGCGTGTCGGCGTCGCTGGAGTCTTTTCCCTGTCCGGTCCGTTGATGCCGGTAGATGCCGCGGCCTATCTGGCCTGCGGGCATGACCTGCCGCTACCGGCGTTACTGATGATCTCGGGCGAACGCGATCTCGACTACGTCTGCACGTTTGTCCCAGAGGTCGAGCGGCAGTTTCGGGCGGCCGAGCGACGCGTGGAATGGGCTCAGGTGCCGGGTGCCACCCATTTCTACTCGTCCGAAAGTCACACATTAGACGGCCGCACAGTGTTTCAGGTCATTCGCGACAGCATCACTACGTGGGTCGGACAACAGATCGAACCTGGCCGCGCAACTGGCATCGCGAAATCCCCCGCCGACCGGAGCTAAGCGTAGGCTCGAATCGCAGATCTGTCTGCGCAATGGCACGAGTGTCAGCTTTTGGCACATCTCAGACGCGGCGCGATGTCGGACCTGAGTCTGCAATTCGCTCCACGGCAGACATCGACCGATAGGCAACCCGGCCATCGCAACAGCGTGATGGGCGAGCATGCGAATTGCCGTCACGGCCGGCAGGCGAGTATACGCGCTCGGCTGCAAAGAAAGGACGCAAACATGCGCGTTCGATCCAAGGCGGGACTCGCCGCCGCCGTGCTCACGGCCGTGCTGTTGTCGGCGCCGGGATCGGGCGCGCAAGCGCCGCAGCAGCCCGGGGCCCCGACCTATGAGGAGCTCGTCGCCCGCGCGAAGACCGGCGATGCGAACTTGGATTACCTCGCGCTACGCAACGCCTATGCGGAAAGCCCGCACTATGATCCCTACGGCAGCAAGCTCGGCGAACTGCAAAGCGAAATGTTCCAGGCCTACCGACGCGGGGATTGTGCCGCCGTTCTCGCCAAGGCCGAGAGCATCTTTGCCGCCAACTTCGTGCACGTGGACGCGCATCTCCTCGCCGGCCTTTGTCAGGGCAAGCTCGGCAACGAGGCGGCAATGCGGAGCGAGCGTCAGATCGCGCGCGGCCTGATCGACTCGATCCTGCAGTCGGGCGACGGCAAGAGCGAGGGGACGGCGTTCGTCGTGATCGAAGTCGCCGAGGAGTACAGCTTGCTGAGAGCGCTGGGATTGCGGCCGTCGAACCAGGCGCTCATCCATGCGCAGGGTCACAGCTACGACCGCTTCGACACCCAGTCGAACGGCACCGGGCAAGAGGTCGTCGTGTTTTTCAACGTCGATCGCCCGCTTGCCGTCCTCGAGCGGGAGCTGCGGCCGGAGAAAAAGTGAGGCTCCGGCCTCCATCTACGGGGACGTCACGCAGGCCTGAGCGCCTCGGCCGCCACCAGCTCCTGATACGCCTGCGGCAGCAGGCGCGCGAGCAGCGGCCCCCACGCCCGTTGCCCATTGTCGTCGGCGATCAGGTCCTGGCGGACTTCGATCGCAACGTGATGCAAGCCGCGTCGTTCACCGTGCACCGGGATGGTGTAATCCGACGCATCGGTCACGCCGTAGGGCTCGTTGTCGCCGACGGCAAGCCCTGCTTCGCGTTTCAGCAGCGCCATGAGGAGACGGGCGAAACGCGGGTCGCGATTGTACAGCACGCCGGCATGCCAGGGCCGCGCCACGCCCTCGAAGATCGGCGTGAAGCTGTGCATCGCGATCAGCGCCGCCGGCCGGCCGGCCTGCCGCCGCCGCCCGAGCTCGGTTTCGATCCGATCATGGTATGGCCGGAAAATCTCGCGCACACGCGCGGCCTTCTGGGTTTCGCTCAGGCCGATGTTTCCCGGTACCCGGGTCAGCTCGCTGATCCCCGGGATCGACGATTCCGAGCCGGGGGCGCGGTTGCAGTCGATGACGAGGCGCGAATAGTTCTGCTGCACCAGCGTGGCGTCGAGCGCGTCCGCCACCAGGCGGCAGACCGCGGCGATGCCGATGTCCCAGGCGATGTGGCGCTCGCATTCGCTTTCCGGAAGGCCGAGCCGGCCGAGCGCGCGCGGCATGCAATTGCCGGCGTGATCGGCGACGATCAGGAACGGCGACGGGCCGTTTTCGTTATGCACACTGACCGGCGCCGGCTCGTCGGCGGCCAACAGGCGATCCAGTATGTCATTCATCGGCGCTCACGCTCGTAGAATCAGCGACGGCATGGTAGGGGCACGCGGCCTGTTGTTGGCGCGAAAAATGCATGTCCTTTGGGACTTGCATCCGTTCTGAGGCTCCCATGCCGGTTCTCACCGTCAGGCACGCGACGACCTATCACTACAGGCAACCGGTCGCGTTCGGCGAGCACCGGATGATGCTGCGTCCGCGCGACGACGATGACCAAAAAGTGCTCGAATCCGAGCTCAAAATCACGCCCGAGCCGAGCCGGCTTTCCTGGACACGGGATGGCTTCGACAATCATGTCGCGATCGCCCGTTTCGCGGACCGGGCCTCGGAGCTTCGCTTCGAAAGCACCATGCGTCTCGACCACGCGCCGGCCGAGTTCCGCGCGGCCGATATCGAGGATTTTGCCCGAACCTATCCGTTTGCCCAGGCGGCGGAAGCCGGGCCCCACGTCGCGCGCTTCATGGCGCCGCGGTGCCGGCACCCCGAGCTCGATCGCTGGAGCGCCGGGTTCCTCCGCGAGGACGGATCGGCCGACACCCGCGGGCTTCTCATCGAGTTGACGAAGACCATCAGGGAGACCTTCAAGCACGTGGCGCGGCACGAGAAGGGAACCCAGGATCCGATCCGGACCCTGAAGCTCGCGAGCGGGAGTTGTCGCGACCTTGCGGTGCTGATGATCGCGGCGCTGCGCTTGCTTGGAATCGCCGCGCGGTTCGTATCCGGATATCTCAATCTCGCCGATGACGACGACGAGAGTGTCACCGGCGGCAACACCCATGCCTGGGTCCAGGCCTATGTTCCGGGCCCCGGCTGGGTCGACTTCGATCCGTCGAGGGGGACGATCGGGAACCAGAACCTGGTGCGGGTCGCGGTGGCGCGCGAGCCGCGCGAGGCGATCCCGCTGCAGGGCACGTGGATCGGGTCCGCGTCGGATCATCTCGCCATGAAGGTTGCGGTCAGGGTCATCCCGGCGGATGCTGGCGCCGACCGCGGCGCCCGCGCCGGTATGGGACGATGACGCCGGGCTGCGAGGATTGCGGCGGCCCCGTGATCGGTCGCCGCGCGAACGAAGAACGGCGTTTTCTTGCCGCCTCGTTCCTGGCGGACACCCCAGGGCTACCGCATATGGCCCGTAGCAAGCCGCATTCTGCTCCCTCCCCCCTTGTGGGGGAGGGATGGGGAGGGGGGTGGTTGTTTGATTCTGCGGACCTTATACCCCCCTCCCGGCTCGCGCGGGCCAAGTCGGATGTTTCCGACTTGGCCAAGATAAACGCCGAAATCGACAATCGCCGATTTCGGATGGCGCGCGATCCGACCTCCCCCACAAGGGGGGAGGTAACCGGAGCAAGCTGCCAGCCATATGCGATAGCCCTGGCAGGCACCCGGTGGGCCGCCGCTCGCGCGGGCTGAAAGGGTTTTTCCCATGAAGATTCGCGCAGGCTACGAGATTTCCTATGACTGCCCGCAGCCGACGCCCATGATCCTGGCGCTGAGCGTCCATCCATCGCGCGTTCCCGATTTGTTGACCCCGGATTGCATGCGGCTCGATCCCCCGCTCCACGCCACCGAATATCGCGACGGGTTCGGCAACATCTGCCACGTCATCCGCGCGCCGACGGGCCGCCTGACGATCTCGTCGGACATCCTCATCCAGGACAGCGGAGAACCGGATGCAATGGTCCCGGAAGCGGCGCAGAGTTCGCTGGAGACGCTGCCGGTGGACGTCTTGGTTTATCTGCTCGGCAGCCGTTATTGCGAGACGGATCGCTTGATCAGTTTCGCATGGTCCCGATTCGGCAAAGTCCGCAAGGGATGGCCTCTGGTTCAGGCGATCTGCGATTACGTCCACGACAGCATGAGGTTCGGTTACGAGCACGCGAGCCGGACCAGAACGGCGTGGGATGCCCATAACGAGCGGTGCGGCGTTTGCCGGGACTTCGCCCACCTCGCCGTCACGCTGTGCCGCTGCATGAACGTTCCGGCGCGCTACTGCACCGGCTATCTCGGCGACATCGGCGTGCCGGCCGAGGATACCCCGATGGATTTCAGCGCCTGGTTCGAAGTCTATCTCGGCGGCGGCTGGTACACGTTCGATGCCCGCCACAACACGCCCCGCATCGGTCGCATCCTGATGGCACGCGGGCGCGATGCCACCGACGTCGCGATCGTGACCTCGTTCGGCCTGTGCACCCTCGCGGGCTTCAAAGTGAGCACCTACGAGATCACGTCGGCCGCCAACTCGCGTCCGTGACGCAGCGCTTGCTATGTGCGCGGGTTCCGGTGCGCTGTCCGCGGCGAAGCGACGAAGCCGTTCGCGGTTCCCGGCAGCCGCCGCCTGCCGCCTGCGTCCCAAGCTAACACCGCCGAAGCGTCCCGGCTTCGCGATCGGAGGCGGACGGTGCTAAACTCGGCCCGGAAAGCTCGATCATCCGCGGAATATCGGATGCGACCATCGCGCCCCGAAAGCCGTTGAATGTCCATCTCGCACCCGCAGTTCACGGCGCGCATCGAAGGCTCGCGAGAGACCATTTTCGACCTGATCGCATGCCAACGACCGGCACTGTCGTCGGGTTACCGGGCGCCCGTGTCATTCGCGCCAGGCCGCGAACGCCTCCTGGAACGCGCGTTCGCCGGGCGCGCCCTTCTCGACTGCCAGAATCGCGCGCCTGCCGTTTTCGTACACGAGCGGAATATCGAACCAGGGCTGCTCTTTGAGCATCTGCAGGTTACGCTGCATTTCGCTATCGGCCGCCGAGAGGCCGATGAGGAACGAGCCGGAGGTCACCTTTGCCGTAACACCGGCGAGGCGCGACCCGTCGGCCTGCTCGCCCGATTTCATCAACAGCGCCGGAATGCTGGTGATCTCGCCAAAGTCGGCGGCAGGCTGAAAGGCAATCTCGATCGTGTGGCTCGCAGGCAGCACCTTGTCGGGATTGCGGCGGAGCGACAGAATCATACGCATATGACGCTCCGGTATCTCCAGCTCTGCGCGAATCGCAAGGTCCCGCGGCTCGCCTTCCCGCGACACCATCTCGGTTTTCCAGATCACCGACCCGGCGTAGCGTCTTCCCCGTCGGTCGGCGGGATCTTCCTCGTACAGCGAGGCGCTCTGCGCACCCGCGGCCCGTAGCGCCTGCTGCCCCGGATCGACGCGGTCGGCGATCTTGGGACGCGAGGCAATGATCTCCCGCTGCCACCCCGCGAGGGGGCTGGTCCCGAGCCAGGCTTTCAACTGATCGCGGTGCCAATACAGCGTCAAAGCGAGCGCAACACTCGCCAGGACTACGAACCAAGCCGTTGTCAGAGCCATTAGGTGGACGAGTCGGCCCCGGCCCCGGCGTCGGTCGGCATTCTCCGCGGACGGCGCTGAACGGTCCAGTGCAGGGCCGCGCGGGTCGGTGTTTTCGCTTCCGGGCACCAATCCGGGCGCCTCGATCCCTGTTGCGACGAAGGCGCCGTCGAAAGCCGCGACTCGGGTGCGTGGAAATCTCCGGCGCGCCGGGATCGATTCGCCCGACCGATCGACCACACGCCTCTCGGCATCCGCCTCGACCCTGCGGACGGCATCTTCCAGGGACAGGCGCTCGCGCAGGATCTCCGGCTCTTCAAGGGGCGGATCGAGTTCCCGCAGTTGCTCGACCAGCACAGTCTCGACGCGTTGGTACAGAGCACGCCGAGATTCGGCGGTGTTGTCTTTCAGACCGGCGATGCGCCGGGAGATCACGGGATAGTAATCGGTCATGAGCGTCCAAAACTCCGCGGAACTCTCCTCTCTCGGCCGGCCATCCGGCCTCGCGTCGCGCCGTCGCAAAAGCGCCGCATCAGGAGCGGGCGAGCTGCGATTCCGTTTCCACCAGTCGTCGGTGACCATTGCCTCGCGGCGCGTTTGGCGGCGCACCCCGAGTGCCTGGCGAAAGCTCGATAATCGCGACCCTCCCGCCGGGAGGAATCACGGCGTCCCAGCACGGGAATGGTGCGCGCGGTTTGTGGCGCGCGTAGGGTAAATTTGTGAAACGACTCCGTTGGAGTTTGTATTTGCTCGACGCCGGTCCCGGTCCTCGGCGGAT
>VAZU01000085.1 GCA_005884745.1 Alphaproteobacteria bacterium | reverse complement strand
CCCAGGAGTGACCGCGCGAAGCGCCCATATTCGGTATCCGCAAGGCCGCTTTCGCGAATTATTGCTAGACCCCGGATCACGCGACGGCGCTTCGCGCCGCGCGGTCCGGGGATGGCAGCCTTGCTACTCCGCCAAAAACCCCGCGATCAGCCGGTATTGCGCCGGCACGTTGAGCGCCGGGGCGTGGCCGCAGCCGGCGATCACCTCGAGCCGACAGCGCGGCCCGCGCCGGGTCATCGCGGCGGCGACGTCGGGCAGCAATAAATCGCTGCTCTCGCCGCGCAGGCACAGGGTCTTGGCCGCGATCCGATCGTAGTCGTCCCATTGATCGTAGTCTTCGGGATGCAGCTCGAACTGCATCACCATGTTGGGATCGTAATGCGGCGTGACCTTCCCGTCCTCGGTGCGGCGCGTCGACGTCTCGGCGAGTTGCCGCCATTGCGCGTCGTTGAGATACCCGAACGGCTTGTAGATCGTGCGAAAGTAGGCCTCGAGCTCGCTGACCTTTGCGAACCGCGGCGGGTTGCCGGCATAGGAGCGGATGCGCGTCACGGCCGCGTCGGCGACCTCGGGTCCGATGTCGTTGAGCACGAGGTGCGAGATGCGATCCCTGAGTGCTCCGCCCGCGACCTTCATGCCGATCGCGCCGCCCATCGAGGTTCCTACCCAGCGCAGCCGGCCGATTCCGAGCGCGTCGAGGAGCGCGGCCGCCAGCGCCGCATAGAAGGTCAGCGAATATTCCTGCTCCGGCTCCGGGCTCCATTGGCTCAAGCCGCGCCCG
This sequence comes from Alphaproteobacteria bacterium, assembly GCA_005884745.1. GTDB lineage: Bacteria > Pseudomonadota > Alphaproteobacteria > Rhizobiales > Xanthobacteraceae > AP-16. The sequence continues at coordinate 11,513 of VAZU01000085.1, read as the reverse complement.
ATCGTGTCCGGGCAGATGACGCGATAGCGGTCGGCGAGGTGCCCGGCGAGATCGTCGAAGTCGCGGCAGGTGCGCGCCAGGCCGTGCCACATCACCACGACGTCGCGGCCGCGCTCGCCCCATTCCACGTAGTGGAGCTCGCGATCGAGCACGGTGACGTATTGCGAAATCATGCCGGTCATTTGCGCGCCGCGAGCTTGCCGACGATGCCGGCCGGAAAGAAATAGACGCTGAGCACGAACAGCACGCCGAGCCACAACAGCCAGCGATCGGGATCGAACAGCTGCGGCAGCACCGGCAGGCCCGCCGCGGATTTGCTCAGGGCGCCCATCAGGGCCTGCAGGTAATTCTCCGCGAGAATGAAGATGGTGGCGCCGATCACCGCCCCGTACAGCGTGCCCATGCCGCCGATCACCACCATCAGCAGGATGTCGAGCATGATGTCGAAGCTGAGCGTCACCGCCGGCCCGGTGTAGCGCAGCCACAGCGCCGCCAGCACGCCGGCCAAGGTCGCCATCGCGGCGGACAGGCAGTTGACGATCGAGCGATAGACGATGGTGCGATAACCGAGCGCCTCGGCCCGGAACTCGTTCTCGCGGATGCCTTGCAGCACGCGCCCGAACGGAGAATTGACCACGCGCAGCATGCCCAGGAACAGCACCAGCGCAGCGAGGAAGATCAGGTAATAGGTGATGATGCGGCCGTTGATGGAGAACGCGCCGGCCTCGAGCAGGCTGTAACCCGGGCGCAGGACCTCGGGGACCCGGAAGGTGCGGCCGTCCTCGCCGCCGGTCAGCCAGCTGAGCTGGGAGGCGAGAATGGCAAAGGCGCTGGCGACCGCAAGCGTGATCATGGCGAAGAAGATCGCCCGCACCCGCAGCGAGAACAGGCCGATGATAAGCGCCAGCACAATTGCGAGCCCGAGGCCCAAGAGCGTGCCGATCAGGACCGAGGTCCAAGTCGGCCCCCAGGTATAGAGCGCGAGCCCGGCGCCATAGCCGCCGATGCCGAAGAACATGGTGTGGGCGAAGGAGACGATGCCGGTGTAGCCCAGCAGCAGGTCGTAGCTCGCGGCGAGCACGACGAAATAGCAGATCTTCGCCGCCACGTTGAGCGATTGCGTGCCCGGGAACAGGAACGGCGCGGCGGCGAGCGCGATGAAGATGACGAGCAGCGCGGCCGAAAGAATCCGGCTCTGCGGGAAATCGCCCGACAGGACGACGCGGAGCATCGTCATCGGTTCGCCACCGGATAGAGGCCGCGCGAGCGCCACAGCAGGATCAGCACCATCAGCATGATGTTGGACCCGAGCGCCACCTTCGGCGCCAGGAAGCCGGCGTAATTGGCGGTGACCGCGACCAGCAGCGAGCCGATGAAGCAGCCGCCGATCGATCCCAGCCCGCCGATGATCACCACGATGAAGACCAGCACCAGCACTTCCATGCCCATGCCGGGGGTGAGCTCCTCGCGGTAGAGTGCCCACATGACCCCGCCGAGCCCGGCCAAGGCCGACCCCGCCACGAACACGCCGACGAACAGCCGGCGGATGTGATAGCCGAGCGCCTCGACCATCTCGCGGTTCTCGACGCCGGCGCGAATCAAGAGGCCGATCTTGGTGCGGTTGAGCACCAGCAGCATGCCGGCGAACACCACGAGGCCGACGATCACGGCAATGATGCGGTAGCGCTCGATGGCGACGTCGCCGAGCACGATGGCGCCGCGGAACGCGGTCGGCAGCGGAAACGCCAGCTGCACCGGTCCCCACAGCACGATGATGAGCTGCTGGGCGACGATCATGCCGCCGACCGTGACCAGGATCTGTTTGAGGTGCTGGCCGTAGACCGGCATGATGATGATGCGCTCGAACGCCCAGCCGAGCAGGCCGGTGGCCGTCATCGCCAGCGCGATCAGCGCCAGCAGCGCCACGCCGTTGAGAACGAGCGAATCCGCCTGCAGCAGCCCGGAGAGCGGCGCCAGCAGGATCGCGGCCACATAGGCGCCGACCGAGATGAAGGCGCCGTGGCCGAAATTGAGCACGTCCATCAGGCCAAACACCAAGGTCAGGCCCGACGCGATGATGAAGATGATCATGCCCATGGCGAGGCCCGCCGCGGTCAGCGTCGCCCAGGTCGAGAGCGATCCGATCAGCGGCAAAGCGGCGAGCGCGAGCAGCGGCACGAGCAGCAGCGGCGCCCAATCGTAGGGCCGGCGCTTCGCCAGCTCGCCTGCGTCGATGTCGGTCATTGATGCGAATCCAGGCTCAGCCCCAAGAGCCGATGCTGGAGCTCGCGATCCTCGGCGAGCTCCGCCATGGATCCGGCGTGCACGACCCGGCCGTTGTCCATCACCGCGACGGTGTCGCCCAGCGATTTGGCGAACATGAAATTCTGCTCGACCAGCAGGATCGTCGCCGCGGTCTGCTTGAGCTCGCGGAAGGCCGCAATCATGTTGCCGATGATGGCGGGCGCCAATCCCTTGGTCGGCTCGTCGATCAGGAACAGCTTGCGCGGCTCGATCACGGCGCGCGCGATCGAGAGCATCTGCTTCTGCCCGCCGGACAGGAATCCCGCCGGCAGCGACCAGAATTTCTTCAGCGCCGGGAACAGGCCGAACACCCAGCGCAGGCGCGCGTCGTCGATGTCGCCGGCGCGCGCCGCGAGCAGCAGGTTCTCGCGCACGGTGAGATCGGCGAAGATGCCCATGTTCTCCGGCACGTAGGCGATGCCCGCGCGGGCGATGTCCGGGGTTGCCCAATCGGTGATCTCGGCGCCGTCGAACCGCACGCGGCCGGCGGACGCGTGCCAAAGCCCCATGATCGTCCGCAAGGTCGTGGTCTTGCCGGCGCCGTTGCGGCCGAGCAGCATGGTCAGCCCGCCGCGCGGGACCGCGAGCTCGACGCCCTGCAAGATGTGATACGGCCCGATATGGGTGTTGACGCCGTCGAGCCGGAGCAGCGCGGCCTCAGACATTGGCGATACCGAGATAGGCTTCCTGCACGACCGGCGAGGCGATCACGCCGGCGGGCTCGCCGTCGGCCACCAGCTTGCCGTTGTGCAGCACGATGATGCGGTCGGCGAGCGAGCGCACCACGTCCATCTTGTGCTCGACCAGCAGAACGGTCGTGTCGCCGCGCGCCTTGATCTCGTGGATGAGGTCGAGGATGACCGGCACCTCGTCGACGCTCATGCCGGCGGTGGGCTCGTCGAACATGAAGATGGTCGGGCGCAGCGCCAGGAGGATCGCAACCTCGAGCTTGCGCTGATCGCCGTGCGGCAATAGCCCGGCGGCGACGTGGCGGCGTTCCCTCAGGGCGACTTGATCGAGCACGTCCTCCGCCTCCTCGATCAGCTCGACGTGCGAGGTCCAGGTACGGAACAGGTCTAGTCCGGCGCGCCGACGGCTCTGCACTGCCAACCGCACGTTCTCCCGCACGGAAAGGTGCGGAAACAGGTTGGTGAGCTGGAACGCCCGCCCCAAGCCCTGCCGCGCGCGCGCGGAAGCGGGCATGCGGGTGATGTCCGCGCCGGCGAAGATCACCTGCCCGGCCGTGGGTCTGAGCTGCCCGGAGATCAGATTGAAATACGTGGTCTTGCCGGCGCCGTTGGGGCCGACGATGGCGGTCAGGCTCCCGGGCGAGAACGCGCAACTCACCGCATCGACGGCGACATGGCCGCCGAAGCGGATGGTAAGGTCGCGGGTCTCAAGCATGGAGATGGGATGTGTCACGGCCGGCAACCCCGCCTCTCCAACCTCGTCATTCCGGCCGAGCGCGACGCGCGAGAGCCGGAACCCATGGACACGGCGCCGCTGGCAATCTCCAACGCGGTGTTCATGGATCCCGGCTCACGCTCGCCTTGCTCGCGTGGCCGGGACGACGGCTGCATGAGGCAAGCCAATCACCGCTTGTTGCGGATCGGAACCGGAAGCTCCGAGATGGGAATTTCGCGCACGAGATCGAGCAGGTCGTACTCGTCCTTGCCGTCGGCCTTGCTCTTAAAGTCGTACATGACCTGCATGGCCTGGTGATCCTCCTTGCGCAGGATCATCTTGCCCTTGGGGGTGTCGAACTCCATGCCTTCCATCGCGGCGATCAGCTTCTCGGTCTCCGTGCCGCCGGCCTTGTTGATCGCGCCGACCGCCGCGCTCGCCGCCGCCATGCCGCCCGCGGTGAAGAAGTCCGGTGGCATGTTGAAGCGCTTCCGATGCTCCGCGACCAGCCAGTCGTTCATCGGGTTCTTGGGGAAGCCGTAGTAGTAATAGATCGCACCCTCGATTCCCGGATACTGGCGGAATTGCTTCATCACCGGGAGGATGTTGCCGCCCGGCGCCAATTCGATGCCGTAGCGCTCCGGCTTGAGATCCGCGATTTTGGCCAGCGGATGCGGACCGGCCCAGATGAAGGCGATGATTTTCCGGCCGGGCTTATCTTTGAGCGCGTCGAACAGCCGCTGCGCCGAAGCGGTGAAATCCGTGGCGTTCTGCGGCGCATATTCCTCGAAGACGATTTTCGCCTTGCTGTGGGTGGCGGCCAGCGCCTCCTTGAGCGCGGCCACCCCGTCGCGTCCGAAGGCGTAATCCTGCGCCAGAGTGGCAACCGAGGCTTCGTTGGGGCCGAACGCGACCGCGGTCGCCAGCGCATCCTGGGTCGAGTTGCGCGAAGTGCGAAAAATATACCGGTTCCATTTCTCGCCGGTGATGGAATCGGCGACCGCCGGCTCCACGATCAGCACCCTCTTGGCGTCTTCGGCGATCGGCAGCATCGCAAGCGCGGATCCCGAGGCCGTGGTGCCGATCGCAAGGTCGACCTTGTCGTCGGCATACGCCTGCTCGAGCAGCGATTTTGCCACGTCGGGCTTGCCCTGGTCGTCCTTGGGCAGCACGATGATCTTGCGGCCGTTGAGCGACAGCGTGCCCTGGGTCAGATACTCCAGGCCGAGCATCAGCCCGTTCTCGGTCTGCTTGGCATAGGCCTCGAGCGGACCAGTCTTGCTGTAAATCAGCGCGATCTTGAGATCCTGGGCGCCGGCCGCGCCCGCCATCATCACAATTGCGCTCGACAGCGCGCCGGCAATCAGCCTTTTCATGACCATCCTCCCGATAGGCACCTACAGCGATCGGCTTAGCCGCCCGCGGAAGCCGGCACAAGACGAGATTTTGTCCGGTGCCCGTCCGAACACTGTTCTAAACATGGGCTCCCGCTTGCCTTTGCGGCGGCATCCTGCGAGTGAGACCTCATGCGGGCAATTCCTCTCGCTCTGGCGATCATAGCCGCATTGCTGGGGGCGCACGCGGCAAGCGCCCAGGACTTGTCGCGCGCCAAGCCCGAGGATCTCGGGTTCTCATCCGAGCGGCTCGAGCGCATCACCAAGATCTTTCGGGAGGATGCCGCGCACGGAAAGGCGCCGGGATTCGTGTTGCTGATCGCACGCCATGGCAAGCTCGGATATTTCGAGGCTATCGGCGCGCTCAATCCGGAAACCAACGCGCCGATGACCGGCGATGCGATTTTTCGCATCTACTCGATGACCAAGCCGATCACGCAGGTCGCGGCCATGCTGCTCTACGAGGAAGGCAGGATCACGCTCGACGAGCCGATCGCAAAATACCTGCCCCAGTTCAAGGATATCAAGGTCGGCATCGAAAAGGCGGATCCCGCGGGAGGCCAGCCGACCCTCGATCTGGTCCCGGCGCAGCGCCCGATCCTGATCCACGATCTGATGCGTCACACCTCGGGACTAACCTACGGCGATTTCGGAGACCTGCTGGTGAAAAAGGCTTACAACGACGCCGGCCTGACCAAAGGCGATTTCGACAACGCGGAATTCGCCGATCGCCTTGCCAAGCTGCCGCTGGCGTTCCAGCCGGGGACCACCTGGGACTACGGCCACTCGACCGACATTCTCGGCCGCCTGATCGAGATCGTCTCCGGAAAATCGCTCTACCGATTCGAGAAAGAGCGTCTGCTTGATCCGCTCGACATGAAGGATACGAGTTTCTACGTGAACGATCCGACGAAACAGAACCGAGTTGCCGAGCCGTTCAAGGACGACAGGACGTTCGGCATCGATGCCGAATTCAACGACCCGCGCGTGGCCGGCAAATGGGAAGCCGGCGGCGACGGCATGGTCGGCACCGCAACGGATTACGCGCGCTTCCTGCAGATGCTGCTCAGCGGCGGGGCGCTGGACGGCAAGCGATATCTCGGCCCCAAGACGATTGCGTATATGACCGCGGATCATTTGGGAAACGTCATCGTCCCGGGCCCATATTATCTCCCCGGACCCGGCTATGGCTTCGGTCTCGGCTTCGCCGTCCGCCTGGACCAAGGCGTGTCGCCCCGGATGGGGAACCCCAGGGAGTACGATTGGGGTGGCGTCGGCGGCACGTATTTCTGGGTCGATCCCCGCGAAGACATGTTCGTCGTGTTCATGATGCAGTCGCCCAGGCAACGACTGCACTATTATGCCCTCATCCGCGACATGATCTACGCGGCACTGGTGAACTAAGCGCGCGGGCGTGCCGCAGGCAATCTCCCCCTCTCCCCGCTTGCGGGAGAGGGTGGTCCCGAGCGCAGCGAGGGACCGGGTGAGGGGTAAAACTTCATGCTGATCTAAAAATTCGCGAGCGGAACCCCTCACCCGCCTCGCGGACTTCGTCCGCTCGGCACCCTCTCCCACAGGGGGAGAGGGGGAAGAGCGCGAGTGGAGAGTCAGAACCTCAGAACGGAATCTCGTCGTCGAGGTCGTCGCGCTTGGCGCCCGCCATCGCCGGCTTGCGCTCGCGCGGCGCGGTCGGTCCCGCCGAGCCGAAATCGCCGGGCTCACCGGCATCGGCCCCGGCTCCGCCGCCCCCGCCGGCTCCAGCGCGATCGAGCATGGTGAGCTGCGAGTTGAAGCCCTGCAGCACCACCTCGGTCGAATAGCGGTCCTGGCCCTGCGGGTCCTGCCATTTGCGGGTCTGCAGCTGGCCCTCGAGATAGACCTTGGCGCCCTTCTTGAGATATTGCTCGGCGATCCGGCAAAGCCCTTCGTTGAAGATCACGACCCGATGCCACTCGGTCCGCTCCCGGCGTTCGCCGGTCGCCTTGTCGCGCCAGCTGTCGGACGTCGCCACGCGCAGGTTCGCCACCGGCCTGCCGTCCTGGGTGCGGCGGATTTCCGGATCCGCTCCGAGATTGCCGACCAGGATCACCTTGTTCACGCTACCCGCCATGAGTGTTCTCCAATCCGCCGCTCGTGAAATCCCAAGCTAGTCCGAAGCCCCGCGGCGGCAAGGCTGTTGGGAACGATCCCAGTGGATGTTCCCGTTTCGTTCTTACCATTTCCTTCACCCGCAGGCAAGCACGGTGGAAAAACCCGGGCCACAAAACGGCCGGGCTTCCTATCCACAGGATGCAGCCACGGTCGGGGTGCGCGCGGGCTGGCGCAGGGCAACCGTTCTTACTATGTTCTGAGCGTCCTGCGCGCCGGCCGCCGAGCGCCGCGTGGGGGACCGGCTCGAAAGCGGCGGACCAGCACGCATGAACGATCTGTTCGAAAAACACGGCCGCCGTCCCGAGGGGCGCATCCTCGCCATCCGCGGCGCGCGCGAGCACAATCTGAAAAACATCGATCTCGAGATCCCGCGCGACCGACTGGTGGTGTTCACCGGGCTGTCCGGCTCCGGCAAGTCCTCGCTGGCCTTCGACACGATCTATGCCGAGGGCCAGCGGCGCTATGTGGAGAGCCTTTCGGCCTACGCGCGCCAGTTCCTCGAGATGATGCAGAAGCCGGACGTCGACCAGATCGACGGGCTGTCGCCGGCCATCTCGATCGAGCAGAAGACCACCTCGAGGAACCCGCGCTCGACCGTCGGCACGGTGACCGAGATCTACGATTACATGCGGCTGTTGTGGGCGCGCATCGGCGTGCCGTACTCGCCGGCGACCGGGCTGCCGATCGAGAGCCAGACCGTGTCGCAGATGGTCGACCGCATCCTGGCGCTGCCCGAGGGCACGCGGCTCTACCTGCTGGCGCCGGTGGTGCGCGGGCGCAAGGGCGAGTACCGCAAGGAGCTCGCCGAGTTTCTCAAGCGCGGCTTCCAGCGGGTGAAGATCGACGGAAAATTCTACGAGATCGCCGAGGCACCCGCGCTCGACAAGAAATTCAAGCACGACATCGACGTGGTGGTGGACCGCATCGTGGTGCGGCCGGACATCGCCACGCGACTGGCGGATTCGCTGGAAACGGCGCTGAAGCTCGCCGACGGCATCGCGGTCGCGGAATTGGCGGACGGGACTGTTACCTCGCCCCTTGTGGGGGAGGTCGACCGGCCGCAGGCCGGCCGGGAGGGGGGTAAGCAAGCTCGGGAGCGGGGATCGCCCCCCCTCCCCAACCCTCCCCCACAGGGGGGGAGGGAGAAGAAAGTGCGCGAACCCGAGCGCATCATCTTCTCCGAGAAATTCGCCTGCCCGGTGTCCGACTTCACCATCTCGGAGATCGAGCCGCGGCTGTTCTCGTTCAACAATCCGTTCGGCGCCTGCCCGGCGTGCGGCGGGCTCGGCGTGGAGCAGCACATCGACCCCGATCTGGTCATCCCCGACAAGGACCTGCCGCTGCGCAAGGGCGCGATCGCGCCGTGGTCGCGCTCGACCAGCCCGTATTACACGCAGACGCTGGACGCGCTGGGGAAGCATTATCGGTTCTCGCTCAACACCCCGTGGAAGGAGCTCCCGGCCAAGGCCCGCGACGCGATCCTCTACGGCTCGGGCGAGACCGCGATCCGGTTCCAGTACGACGACGGCCTGCGCTCCTACGAGACCAAGCGACCGTTCGAAGGCGTGGTGCGCAACCTCGAGCGGCGCTGGCGCGAGACCGACAGCGAATGGGCGCGCGAGGAGATTTCGAGATATTTCACCGACATACCCTGCCATGAATGCAACGGCTATCGGCTCAAACCCGAAGCGCTCGCCGTGAAGATCGCGGGCCTGCATATCGGCGAAGCGACCGAGATGTCGGTCAAGCGCGCCGGGGAATGGTTCAAGAATTTGCCGCAGCAGCTCACGCCCAAGCAGAACGAGATCGCGATGCGGGTGCTCAAGGAGATCCGCGAGCGGTTGCGGTTCCTGGTCGACGTCGGCCTCGAATATCTGACCTTGGCGCGCGCATCGGGAACGCTGTCGGGCGGCGAGAGCCAGCGCATCCGGCTCGCCTCGCAGATCGGCTCGGGGCTCACCGGCGTGCTCTACGTGCTCGACGAGCCGTCGATCGGGCTGCATCAGCGCGACAACGCCCGGCTGTTGGAGACGCTGAAACGTCTGCGCGATCTCGACAACACCGTGATCGTGGTCGAGCACGACGAGGACGCGATCCGTTCCGCCGATCACGTCGTCGACGTGGGCCCGGGCGCCGGCGTCCACGGCGGCCACATCGTCGCGCAGGGCACGCCCGACGACATCATGGCGAACCCCGCGTCGATCACCGGCAAATATCTGACCGGCGAGCTCGTGATCCCGGTGCCGGAGCGGCGAACCATCAATCCGCGGCGCACGCTCAAACTCATCGGCGCGCGCGGCAACAATCTCAAAAGCATCACCGCCGAGATCCCGCTCGGCTTGTTCACCTGCGTGACCGGCGTCTCCGGCGGCGGCAAGTCGACCTTGCTGGTCGACACGCTCTACAAGGCGGTGGCGCGCCGGCTCAACGGCGCGAGCGAGGCCCCTGCGCCTTACGACCGCATCGAAGGCCTCGAGCATCTCGACAAGGTGATCGACATCGATCAGTCGCCGATCGGGCGCACGCCGCGCTCTAATCCCGCGACCTACACCGGCGCGTTCACGCCGATCCGCGAATGGTTCGCGGGCCTGCCGGAATCGCGCGCCCGCGGCTACGAGCCGGGACGATTCTCGTTCAACGTCAAGGGCGGGCGCTGCGAAGCCTGCCAGGGCGACGGCGTCATCAAGATCGAGATGCATTTTCTGCCCGACGTCTACGTCACCTGCGACGTGTGCAAGGGCAAGCGCTACAACCGCGAGACGCTGGAGGTCGAATTCAAGGGCAAGTCGATCGCCGACGTGCTCGACATGACGGTCGACGAGGCAGCCGAGTTCTTCAAGGCGGTGCCGCGCATCCGCAATGTGCTCGAAACGCTGCAGCGGGTCGGCCTCGGCTATATCCACGTCGGCCAGCAGGCGACGACCCTGTCGGGCGGCGAGGCGCAGCGGGTCAAGCTCGCCAAGGAGCTGTCCAAGCGCGCGACCGGCCGCACGCTCTACATTCTCGACGAGCCGACCACCGGCCTGCATTTCCACGACGTCGCCAAATTGCTCGACGTGCTGCACGAGCTGGTCGAGCAGGGCAATTCCGTGGTGGTGATCGAGCACAATCTCGAGGTGATCAAGACCGCCGACTGGATCATCGACCTCGGTCCCGAGGGCGGTGACGGCGGCGGCGAGATCGTCGCGGCCGGCCCGCCCGAGGCGATCGCCAAGGCCAAGCGCAGCTATACCGGGCAGTTTCTGGCGCCAGCGCTGGCGCGCCGCCGGCGGCGGACCGAGGCGGCGGAGTAAAGACGCGCTCTTCGCGGTATGAAGCCTCGTGTCCCGGGCGCGGTGCAGCACGAAGTGCTGCGCGGCTGAACCGGGACCCATGTGGCTTCTCGCGAGAAAGCTGGACCTCGGATCTGCGGCGCACCGCTACGCACTGCGCCGCGTCCGGGGAACGCCGATGCGGTGACCACCTCGGGCACCACGGTACGCATGTAGAGGCTTGATGAGGATCGATCTGGGCTCTTATCGGCCCGTGTGCTCTCCCTTGCAGTCCGCGAGTAGGTCTTGCCCCCCAAGATTGACTTACATATTAATTACTCTCGCGCCCGGTAATGATGTGGAGCTGGCCTGTCGGCCCCCGCTCGATGTAGCTGCGTTCTGCGGGAGTTCGTACGTATCCGGCAAGAAGAGGCTCGCGAGCTGCCTGGCCAGGAAGCGGTTCCGGGACTCCAAACTTTATCTCGTGAATCGCCCGCCACCGCAACGCTGAAATCAGCTCCCCGATTTCTATGTCGCGATTTTCTCCCTGCGCGTCCTTGAAGTACCGCTCGAAGAACTTGTCTAGCTCGTTGAGTTTCGATTGCATTTCGGGCGAACCGGCCGGGATTCGTTTTATTTCCCGTTCCCGATCTTTCAATTCCGCCCAGAATGCCGTATCACCGATCGCCGATTTGACCATTTCGATCAGTCTCCTTTCCCGGTCCTGCTGTCTCCGCAGCTCAGCGGCTTGCGCAGCGGCATGCGCCTCCTGGGCCGCGCGGACCTTTTGCCATTCGGGCTCCGGCGCGAAAATTACGCAATCTGCTTCATCGTCCCAGTAGAGCCACCCTCCGGCCCGACGCCGGAGCTCGCGAAGCCGCTCGAAGAACTCCGAGTTCACAATTCCATGGCGGTCGATGAAAGGAATGGCAGCGAGCTCGCCGCTGTCGATCCATTCCTGAATGCGGCGTTCGTATCCGGCAGGCCACGAGGATGCATCATGGCTTTC
>VAZU01000084.1 GCA_005884745.1 Alphaproteobacteria bacterium | reverse complement strand
CGAAATGCAGGTGGAGACCCACGGCGAGTTCGGCGGCCTCGGCATCGAGGTCACCATGGAGGACGGTCTGATCAAGGTGGTTGCGCCGATCGACGACACCCCTGCGGCAAAGGCCGGCATTCTCGCCGGCGACATCATCACCAAGCTCGACGACGAGCCGGTCCAGGGCCTCACGCTGAGCCAAGCCGTGACCAAGATGCGAGGCGCCATCAACTCCAAGATCCGGCTGTCCATCGTCCGCAAGGGCCAGGACAAGCCGATCGAGGTGACGCTTACCCGCGAGACCATCCACGTGCGCTCGGTGCGCTTCCGCGGGGAAGGCGACGACGTCGGCTACATCCGGATCACCCAGTTCAACGAGCAAACGAGCGAGGGATTGAAGCGGGCGATCAGCGAGCTGTCCAAGCAGATTCCGGCGGACAAGCTCAAAGGCTATGTCCTCGACTTGCGCAACAACCCGGGCGGCCTGCTCGATCAGGCCATTGCCGTTTCCAATGCGTTCATCGAGCGCGGCGAGATCGTGTCGACGCGCGGCCGCAATCCGGATGAAAGCCAGCGCTTCTATGCCAATGCCAGCCGCGGCGACCTTCTCAAGGGCAAGCCGCTCGTGGTGCTGATCAATGGCGGGTCGGCTTCGGCTTCGGAGATCGTGGCCGGCGCATTGCAGGACCACAAGCGCGCCACCGTGCTGGGCACGCGCTCGTTCGGCAAGGGCTCGGTGCAGACCATCATCCCGCTCGGCCCGGGCAAGGGCGCGTTGCGCCTGACCACGGCGCGATATTTCACGCCTTCCGGCCGCTCGATTCAGGCCAAGGGCATCACACCCGACATCCAGGTCCTGCAGGACCTGCCGGAGAATCTCAAGGGCCGAACCGACTCGATAGCCGAGTCGAACCTGCGCGGACACCTCAAGGCCCAGGGTCAGGAGGAGACCGGGTCCCAGTCCTACGTGCCGCCCGATCCGAAGGACGACAAGGCGTTGCAAATGGCCGACGACCTCCTGCGCGGCACCATTGTCAACGCGGATTTCCCGGCCAATCCCAAGACGCGCCTGCCGAACTGATCCAGCGTCCGCTCGGAGGGGCCGCACAGCGGCCCCTCCGGTCGATTCCCAACCTCGGCCAAGGCGGCTTCACGGCCCCCCGCCCGCCCAGGCGGGTTCGGCCGGACGCGAGGCCTCGGGTGCCAAAAATTGCCCGCGCGCCAATTCCGCAAATTTTCCGCAGCGCTCGACCAGCTCCTCGAACGAGCCGGATTCGATGATCTGCCCACGCTCGAACACCAGGATCCGGGTTGCCTTGCGGATGGTCGCGAGCCGATGCGCGATCACGAACGTGGTGCGCCCGCGCATGACCTCGTCCAGTGCCCGCAGCAGCTTGGTTTCGGTTGCCGCGTCGAGCGCGCTCGTGGCCTCGTCGAGGATGAGGATCGGCGGATCCTTGAGCAGCGCGCGAGCAATCGACACACGCTGACGCTCGCCGCCGGACAGCCGGCGTCCGCGTTCGCCGACGCGGGCATGAAACCCGCGCTCCCCCGCGAGGATGAAATCCAGCGCTTGCGCCCGCTCGGCTGCCCGCCGCATCTCCTCTTCCGTCGCATCGGCCCTGCCGATGCGCAAATTCTCCGCGATCGATCGGTCGAACAGCAGACCCTCTTGGAACACCACGCCGACATTGCGGCGCAGTGCCGTAAGCTTGAGGGTGCGGATGTCGCGGCCGTCGATCTCGATCGTGCCCGACTGCGGATCGAAGCTGCGATGCAGCAGCGCCAGCGCCGTGGACTTGCCCGCGCCGGTCGCGCCGACGAGCGCGATGGTCTCTCCCGGTGCCGCGGTGAAGTTCAACCGGAGCACCGCGGGCGTTTTGCTCCCGTAGGAAAACGACACGTCCCGGAATGTGACCAGGCCATGCACGCGACCGGGATCCACCGCATCCGGACGGTCGCGGATCGCCGGGACGGTGTCGCACACCTCGAAGAACTGCTGCAGCTTCGGCGCTTCCATGAACACCCGATTGGCGAATCCGACCGCGTGCTGCAGGCGATCGATCAGCATGGCGGCGAAGCTCATGAAGGTGACGATCTCGCCGATCGAAGCCAGCCGCTGCGCGAACAGCCAGGCGCCGAGCAGGATGATCGACAGAACGGTGATCGTGGTCGCCGCCCGGGTCAGCACCGCGACCACAGCCCACCACGACAGCACCGGGATCTGCGCCGCGAGCAGCTTGTCGACGACGGCTTTGAGTTCCGAGACTTCGGCCTCGACGCGAGCGAAACTGTGGACCAGCGCCACGTTGCCGAGCGTGTCGGACGCGCGTTCGGCGAGCTCGGAATAATGCTGCTCGACCGAGCCCTGCATCGACTCGGTCTTGCGCAGCACGAATGCCGTCAGTCCGGCAAACACCGCGCACAGCGCCATCAGTAGCAGCCCGAGCCGCCAATTGAGCACCAGCGACAGCGGCAGCAGCACCAGGAACGACACGAAGGCGGCGAGGTGATCGCGGAAGAAGGCGATCCACAGCGACCACAGCGAATCGGTTCCCTGCAGCATCACCTTCATCAGCCGGCCGGAATGGACGTCGCCGTGGAAGGCGAGCGGCAGTTCCAGCACGTGCTCGAAATATCCGGTGAGCACCGCGTGGCGCCGGCGATGGGCGAGGCGGTCGGCATAGAGGGCGACCAGCGTGCCGCAAACGATGTTGAACATTCCGAAGCCGACCCAGATCAGCAGCAGCGAAATCAGATTCGACCAGATCGGGGGCGCGTCGGCGGCTTGGGCCTTGGCGAGCGTGTCGACCACCCGTCCGAACAGCACCGGCTCGGCGAACTGTCCCGCGGCAAGCGCGAGGTTGGCGCCGGCGAGCATCCAGGCGAGGCTCTGCTCCGGCCCCAGCAGAGCCAGCACGCGAGCATAGAGTCGAATGAGCTTCATTCGGCGGCCTGTCTGCGCTTCCCGTTGCGTCCCATGCGGATGGGCCATCGCCAGCGCGGCCGCGCGCGGCGGCTCCGGCGGCTCGCCAGCGCCAAGTCCCGCACCAGCCGCGCGCCGCCGGAGCGGCGCTCGAGCATCAGCTTGCGTTCGTGAAACGCCTCGAGCTCCGGGCGATGGCCGACGCTGAGGATGGTGGTGGCGGGGAGCTGATCGGAGATCATCCGCATCAGCTGTTCCTGGCTGGGAGGATCGAGCGCCGAGGTCGCCTCGTCGAGCACGATGATGTCGGGACGTACAATCAGCAGCCTGGCAAAAGCCAGGCGCTGCTTCTCGCCGCCGGACAAGATCTGGTCCCACGGGGCCTCCTCGTCGATGCGGTCGGTGAGATGGCCGAGGCCAACGAGCTCCAGGGCTTCGGCGACCTGCTCCTTGGGAATCTCGTCGGCCGGGGCCGGATAGGTGGTGGCGCGCCGCAACGTCCCGATCGGCACATAGGGCCGCTGCGGCATCAGGAACAGCTTCGAGCCGGAATTGACCCGCACCTCGCCCTGGCCCCATGGCCATAGGCCGGCGATGGCACGGACCAGCGTGCTCTTTCCGGTACCGCTTTCGCCGACCACCAAGACCTTCTCGCCGGGAGCGATCACGACGTCAGCCTCGTTGACCACCACGGTGCCGTCGTCGAGAGTGACCGAGAGATCGTGCAAGCGCAACGCCGCCCCTTGCATCTCGCCGCGCTGGATGCGGCCGAACCCCTCGCCCTGCTCGGCTTCTTGCAGGCTGTCCAGCGAATAGAGCAGCGAGGCGACGCGCTGGGCCGAGGCGGCCCAGTCGGCGAGCCGCGGATAATTGTCGACCAGCCAGCTGAATGCGGCCTGGACGAACACGAAGGCGGATGCGGCCTGCATGACCTCGCCCAAGGTCATGGTCCCATCGAGAAATTTCGGCGAGGAGAGAATCACGGGGATCACCGGCGCGACCAGCACGCTCGCCTGTGACACGCTCGTCGTGCGCATGTGCTGCGAGCACAATTGCCGCCACCGCCGCAACACCTGGCGCAGCGAGCGGTCGAGGCCTGCGCGTTCCTCCTGCTCGCCGCCGAGCAGCGCGATGCTCTCGCCGTTCTCGTGCAGCCTGGTGAGCATATAACTATATTCGGCTTCGGCCTGGTTCTTTCGCTCCGAGGCTGCGACGAAGCCGCGGCCGATGCCCACCATCAGTGCGCTGGCGATCAGCGAATAAGCGACCGCGGCGATGACCAGCAATCCCGGGACTACGATCCAGGTCTCGCCGACGCGAAACGAGAGCGGCCCGCCGATGCTCCACAGCACGGCGATGAAGGTGAGTGCCGACAGCACGGCCTGCAGCACGCCGGCGCAGAAGTCGACCGGCGCGTCGGTCGCGATCCGCAGATCCTCGGCGATGCGGCCTTCGGGATTCTGGTGATCGCCCGGAACCAGGTTGAGCTGATAATAGCGTCCATTGGCGAGCCAGCGATCCACGACGTGGCCGGACAGCCATCCGCGCCACCGCCGCTGGGTGGTCATCCGCGCAAATACCGCGCCGACCGCCAGCACGACGCTGGCGGCGGCGAGCAGCGGAAACATCAGCGCCTGAAACAACACCGCCCCCGAGTCGCGGGCCTGCAGCGCATCGAAGATCGAGCGGTTCCAAACGTTGATCCGATATTGCACGAAGATCTGCAGCGCGATCAGGATGAGCAGCGAGACCGTCAGCACCCAGGCGCCGCGGGGTCCGGCCATTCTCCAAAAACCACAGGCGCTCGCCCAGAACCTGCGCACCAGCAGGCGTCGGGATTCTCGTTGGACATCCGCTTCCGGTACGTCCGGGTCTTTGCTCAAAACAGTGCCGATTTGCCTGCAGCAGTACGAAAACTGCGACGCAAACCAACGCGGCTGCGGCCGTTTGGTTCCAAAAACCGACGGTCCGACAGAGGGTTAACTCGCGATATGGCCGATCGCGCAGCCTCGGCCCGGCGCTCAGGCGGCGCTCGATTCGGACTTCGCCGTAGCGATCGGGCTCGCATCACCCGCGCCGGAGGAAGCCGCCTCGACGCAGAGGATCACGGCCTGTCTGAGCGAAAAAGCGTAGGTGTCCGCACCGGCCCTCGCACGCAACTGGTCGTCCGCCGCCCGGGTCCGGCCACGGCCCCACAAGCCGGCGAGGATCAGCGCGCCGGGTACCTGCCGCCGAATGCGCCGGATCGAGTGATGCAGATGGGCAGCGCTGCTGCCGAGCTCGAAATACGACAGGCAGATCATCCTCACGCCCGCGCTCTTCAGATGAACGATGTTGGACGAAGACACGGCGACATCGGGCTCCAGGCCGGCCCCCAGCCCGTGCTTTTCCAGGAGCTGCGCGAGCATCGCCGCCGCGGCGCCGTCGAACGGGCCTCTACCCGCGATGCACAGAACGGGCCCGCCGGCCCAGTCCGCTCGCAAATTCCGCGCCAGGGGAAGGTCCGGAGGCGCCGGTTCGTCTTGCTCGTCTTCCTCGTGGCTCTGGCCCGGCTTTTCCTTGCGAATGATCCGCGTGGGTGTCACGTCCTCGTGCTCGGAAAGATCCGTGATCAGGCCGTGCACCGTGTCGTTGATCTGGGCGACATGCTTGGCGTCGAGCACCCCGCGCCGGAAATCGATCTGCGCCAGGACCAGCGCGGGAAGCACGATCTCGTCGTAGCAAACCGACAATGATCGGCGTTTGAGGACCTGCTCGAGCTGGTCGAGCGCTTCGTCGGCGTCGCCCGCAAGCGCCCGCTGGTAGAAGCTCTGGGCGGGGCTCAATGGCGGCTCGTCGCCGATCATGACGTCGACGAACTGCAGCCATTCGATGTGCCGGCCGAGAACGCCGAGGCACACGGTCAGCGGCGTCGACAGCAGCAGCCCGATCGGGCCCCACAGCCAGGTCCAGAACGTGGCGGCGATGATGACGGCGACCGGCGTGAGCCCGGTGCTGTGGCCGTAGACCAGCGGCTCGATCACCTGGCCGATGAGCGGCTCGACGACGACGAAAAGTCCGACCGTCAGCAACGCCATGGTCCAGCCCGGATCGACCGCGACCGCGAGCGCCACCGGAAACGTCGCGGCGATCACGGCGCCGATGTAGGGCACGAACCGCAACACCATCGCCAGGATCCCGAACAGCACCGGGTTGGGCACCCCGATGAAGGTCAGGCCGGTGCCGACGATGATGCCGAACAGGACGTTGAGCGAGGTCTGCGCCAGGAAATAGCGGCTCAACCGCCGCGCGCCGTCGTTGAGCGCTTCCGTGGTCCGTTGCAGATCGTGGGATCCGGCGAGCCGGATCAAGCGGTCTCTGAGATCCTGTCGCTGCAGCAGAAAAAACGTCACGAAGATGACGACGAGCCCGGCCGTCGTCAGCGGATCGACGAGCGGCTGCAGCACGCCCTGGATGACCTGGGCCGGCGCCACCTCGGGCTGGTGGATTTCCACCGCGACGGGAGCATTCTGCGCGACGTCCGGGGCCGGCGCCCCTTGCAAGCCATGGCTCTGGTTCTTGCGGATCTCCTGGTTGACGTTGCGCAGAAACGTCGAGATTCGTTCCAGCGTGCCGCCGCTCGCCGCATCGCGCACCGAGCGAATCTTCTCCTGAATCGTGAACTGGTATTCGGGCAGCTTCTGCGCCAGTTCCGTCACCTGTTGGCCGACGAGCAAACCGATGCCCAGGAAGATGGCGCAGGCGAACGCCACGACGAGAACCACGGCCGGAACGCGCGGCACTCCCCAGGTTCGCAGCATGCGCACGGGCGGGGCCAACACAAAAGTCAGGACGATCGCCAGCGCCAGCGGCAGAAAAATCGCTCTCGCGAAATACAGCGCCGCGACGATTCCCAGGACGGCCAGCACGGCCAACGCACGGGTGATCGCAACTTCGGTGCGCATCCCGTTGGGGTGCGACCGTCCGGGCCCGAGAAGTTCGGCCATTTCGCTCCTGTTCGGGATCCGGCCTCTCCCGGCGCGGTTTCCACGATGAATATCAATACTTTGGATAGGGAACAGTTCCGTTAGACCCCGGCGATTTGCAGGTTCGGGCTGAAGCAAGCTCGCGCGCGCCCGCATTGACGCTCATGGCCAGGACCAGCCGCGCCGCCTTCGCTCGTGATCGGCTGGAACCCAAACCCGCCGCCCGGCGTAGTTAGGGATACGGTGACGCACCCATGAGCTCCGTAGAGGAAACGTTTCGTCCCGATTGTCCGACGTGCAAGGCATGTGCGGCTGCAATGCGGATCACGCGGTTTCAGCCTCGCCGCGAGAAGGGGGCCGCTGCCGAGCCACGAGTATTCGTTTGCAGCGACTGCGGCTTGTATCAGCTCGTTCGCCGCAATATTTCCACCAGGCAGACGGCCGCCTAGGTTTTACCGTCAGCACCGGGGGCGCCTGTATTCGCGATGCAACAAGGGAACCAATGTTTGCTTGGCGTCCAGATACAGGAGGGCGCGCCATGGCCATGGTCATGATCAGCTGTCCAAACACGGGGCGGGACGTTCCTACCGGTATCGAAACCGATCCTTCCAGTTTTGAGAGCTTCGTTGCGGCGGCCCCGATCCGCTGCCCGGTCTGCGGCCGCGAGCACGCCTGGTCGAAGACCAATGCCTGGCTGGCCGGATCGCTAGGGTGCCTGCAGGAAACGAAATTCGCCTCGAGAGCGTCCCGGCCGGCCCGCTGAACGCCATCGCCTTCGACGCGACCGGGCAATGCGGCTCGTCGGGCGCCGGCCTGCCCGAACAGCGCGCCGCGCGGCCTCAGCCCTGGCTCGGATCGGACGCGATCGCCACCACCTGCGCCAGCAATTGCTCGCGGCGGAGCGCCGAACGGTCTCTCTTGAAGGCATCGGCGAAACTCTCGAGCACGCCATCCTCGAACGCGGTCACGACCGTATCGTGGACATAGCTGCGGCGGCAAACAGTAGGCGTGTTGTCGAGGTCCTCGGCAACCGCGCGCACCGCTTCGAGCACCTGGCGCCGGCGCTGGCGCGCGCTCGCGGCCGGCGACTGGCGTGCGAGGGTCTCGAGAACGGCGGCCGAGGCGAGCAGCGTGCGGAAATCCTTCAGCGATATCTTAACGCCGGCGATTTCGCGCAAGAACCCGTTGACCTCGCGGGCGGTTACGGCCCGCACCACGGCATCCCCGTTGCAATATTGAAACAAACGCCGCCCCGGAAGCTTGCGCAGCATCTCGATGATCTCGGCCAGCCGTGGGGCGTTGAATTCCTTGCACACCACCCTGCCGCCCTTGCCGCGGAAGCACAGGGTGACGGTGTCCTCCTCTACGGACACGTTCGACTTCAGCAAGGTCGCCGCGCCTCGCGTGCCGCGCATGCGCGCGTAGCTTTCCGTGCCGGGACGAATGCCGCTTCGGGCCACAAGCTCGATGACCGCGGCAAGGGCAAGCTCGCGCGACGGCTCGCCACCGGCCAGGTGCTGGCCGACGCTGCGCCGGATCTTCGGCAGGACCTTGACCAGCCGCCCCAGACGCCGGGCCTTCTGCGCTTCGCGCACCTGTTCCCAGGCCGGATGATATCGGTACTGCAGCCGGCCGGCATCGTCGCGCCCGATCGCTTGCAGGTGCGCAGCCGGATCTTCGGCATAGCACACGTCATGGTACGCGGGCGGTACGGCGAGGGATGCGAGCCGCCGGATCTCGTTCTTGTCGCGCAAGGGGGAACCGTCGGGGCGAAAATAGGCAAAGCCCCGCCCGGAACGGCGACGACGGATGTTCAGCGCCTCGGTCGTGACCAGGTGCAGACCGAGCCGTTTCGTCAGCGCCTGCAACCGCGAGGGCCGCCGCGCACGGCCGCCCCGCGCCGCGGCGGCCAGTGCGGGCTCGTCCTGATTCTCCGCTGAACTGGGTCGCTCGGCCATGCTCGAACTCGTTCGACTACAGCGCGCCTTCGCGGCCGAGCGTCCGGCGCCGACGGACCACAGATCGGGTCGGGGTCACAGGCTCGCAGCCGCGGCGACCCTCGACGCTGCCGATCACGAGCTCGGATGGGGATCCTTGACTTGCCCGCGATACTCGTTGGAAAGCAACGGCGCCGCTTCGAGAAGGTTCCGACAGATGCGCCATACAGATGAGCCGTTTGGCCGGCCATCCCCAGCATGTCGCCGCTACCCCGACGAAGCGGAGCAGCCAGCCCAACGAGGTCGCGCCGCGCTCCGTGTTCCTGGCGAGCGAGGATGCTTCCTATATCAGCGGCCAAGTGCTCCACCCCAACGGCGGCGGCGTCGTCGGATCACAGATCGGAGTACCCGGTCTCGGATCGATTCTAAGAAGGCCTGCCCTGCCCGCGGTAGTGCTTGGCCTGCCGCTTCTTTTGTTTGTTCCTGAAGCGGCTCATGCGGGAAACGCCGATCGAAGTCCGTTTCGGGCGCATCGTTGTTCTCCCGTTGTTCGCCAATACCTGATGGATAAACGATGCATTCGGCGGTCCGGTTCCGATGGTTGGTACTCAAGTAACACCGATGAATGTTTGATCCCGGAAAAGCTGTTCCCGACTTCGGAACGGAGAATTTCGCCGCTTTGGGACTTCTTTTCTGGAGCCGCATGCGTCATGTTGTCCTTCCGGAACAGGATCCGACATGCCGAAGCTTCCCGCTCCTTCCCGGCGCCGCGCCGCCCCGCCTCGGCAACCCGCCGCGGCCGTACCGCGCGCGATCGGCGATGCCGCCTCGGTCGACACCAGCCGCCTGCTGCCTTTGGACGATCGGCTTTATGCTTATTTGCTCGACGAGACCGTGCGCGAACCGGGGCTCATGGCGCGATTGCGGGCCGAGACCCGGCGCTTGCCCAATGCCAGCATGCAGATCAGCCCCGAGCAGGCGCAGCTCATGGGTCTGCTCGTGCGGCTCATCGATGCCCGCCGCGCGCTCGAGATCGGCACCTTCACCGGCTATAGCGCGCTCGCCGTGGCGCTGGCGCTGCCCGCCGACGGCCAGCTGATCTGCTGCGACGTGAGCGAGGAATGGACTGAAATCGGGCGGCGCTACTGGCGCAAAGCCGGGATCGCCGATCGCATCGATCTGCGTCTGGCGCCCGCGGCCGACACGCTCGCCAAGCTGATTGCGGCCGGCCAAACCGGCAGTTTCGATTTCGCCTTCATCGATGCCGACAAGGAGAACTACGATCTCTATTACGAGCAGTGCCTGAAGCTGGTCCGCCCGGGAGGCCTGATCGCGATCGACAACGCGCTGTGGCACGGCGCCGTCGCCGATCCCGCGTGCAACGACGTCGACACCGCGGCAATCCGCGCGCTCAATCGAAAGATCCGCGACGATGCGCGGGTCGACATGGTTCTGGTGCCGATCGACGACGGGCTGCTGCTGGCGCGCCCGCGGGGGTGAGCATGTCAACGCAATTAAACCCAGGGCTATAGGTTAAGAACCTCACATAACCCTTGATCTGCTTCATCACATTTCAAGCCGGTGTATCGTCCGGTTCGCTCGACGCAACCGCCCGCACGCCTGGTATCGGGTCGGCGTGGACGGGTCTTGAATCGGAGATCAAGAGGAGTAGAGTTCCGATTGCCTTCCCCGCCGCGAGCCGCTTTCGAGGCACCGGTCCGGGGGAAAATTCAGAGGGGGAGCAGTTATATGACCAGGTTTCTAGTGGCAATAGCAGCTGTTTTACAACTGACGAACTTCTCGTTGGCGCAGTCCGCCCCAAACGCCGCTGAATGTGAACAAATACGACAGGCCGTAGCTACTTATGGATATGTCGCGGCCAAGCGACACGCCATGGCTAACTACGGTATAGAAGCGGTAAGATACGGTGATCGATGTTTGGCGGGAAGACACAAAGTGAGAGGATAAATCCGTCAGCCGCATCGCAGAGTCGGCGTCAGGGGGGCTACGAACCGTCAACCCGTTCCCGTCCGTGGAAAATGCGGGAATCCTTGCTCGCTCAGCACATATAAAGACGACATCGTCGGCGGCGATGACCGATGCCGAGCGCGTTGCTCGATCCAGGATCGCCAGCTCGCCGAAGGCGGTTCCGGGTGCAAAGGTCACGAGACGGATGTCTCCGCCGCCGGTCTGTCGCAGGTACGCGCTCGGATGTTGGTTGCTTTTCGCTGATTCGGGGGCTTTTGTTCCGCCGGCCGAGACGCGATAGGATGCGCTCTTGCTTGCCTGGACTCGGGCCGGCAGATAACCGAGCGGTAGCCGGGTTAGCTCAGGGGTAGAGCAGCGGTTTTGTAAACCGTTGGTCGGGGGTTCGAATCCCTCACCCGGCACCAGGGTTGAGCCGTTCATCCATGAGGTTACACTCCTTCCAGGGCATTTTTGCTCTCCCGCAAAAAGCCCAATTGTGTAACCCATGTCTCCGGAATGAAGTGTCACCCTTCTCTCAGGAAGGACAAGCTGGCACCAACGCAAGAACCCGACCTGCCGGGGAGGACAAGCCGGGTTCTCGGAACTGGGCGGCAGGAGCGAGCAACAGGGGGCAGGAAGGTACCGCCCAGCGCAGGAGGCTCGGATGCCCAGCGGAAAGCGGGTCGAACACCGAGCCATGAGCGTCTCGACAGGGGTAGCGCAATGACCGA
>VAZU01000409.1:1759-2680 GCA_005884745.1 Alphaproteobacteria bacterium | reverse complement strand
CCCGCTTCCGATCCGCGCACGCGGTCGCAGGGCCGGCCATCGAGTTCCGCTCACGCGGCGTCGAGGAACTGCCGGACGGTTTCGAGGAACTTGCCGACCGAGATCGGTTTCGACAAATAGGCTTCGCAGCCGCCCTCCCGGATCCGCTCCTCATCGCCCTTCATGGCAAAGGCCGTGACCGCGACCACCGGAATGAGCTTGAGCTCCGGGTCGTCTTTGAGCCACTTCGTCACCTCGAGCCCGGAAACTTCCGGCAGCTGAATGTCCATGAGGATCAAGTCCGGGCGGTGCTTGCGGGCGAGATCCAGCGCCTCGATACCGTTGCGGGTGCCCAGGGTCTCATAGCCGTGCGCTTCCAAGAGATCGTGAAAGAGCTTCATATTGAGCTCGTTGTCTTCCACGATNAGTTTCACCTTTGGCATGGCCTCTCTCTGGGTCCCGGTAAGCGCCCGGTAAGCGTTCACGGAACATACCAGCGGAAACGATGGGAAGCTAGCGGAATTGAAAAGTGCCCAGGAAGTCGACATCTTCATGGCCAATCGGAATTTCCAGCACTTTCCAGGAAAGCAATGGCACCCCACTGAACATTTCTTACGGAAACGCAAACGGATGGCCCTGAACAAGCGCGATTCGCCCGACCGGGAAGCCGCGGAATCGCTGGCAATTCAGGCACTTGCCTATCTCGCCGGCGAGCCGGAACGGCTCGGCCGGTTTCTCGCGCTGTCGGGCCTCGGCCCGGAGCAGGTTCGGCGCGCTGCCGCCGAACCGGGCTTCCTCGCCGGTGTCCTCGAATATTTGAGCTCCGAGGAATCGCTGCTGCTCGGCTTTGCCGAGCACGTGCGCGTCGCCCCGGCGGAGATTTCCCGCGCGCAGGCGGCATTGTCGGACCATCGCTGCGAGCGCGAAATCCCCTGAGCACTC
>VAZU01000409.1:0-1731 GCA_005884745.1 Alphaproteobacteria bacterium | reverse complement strand
TGATCGCCGCGCGAGCGCAGGGGGACCGCCGCACAATGCCCGGCTTCTGTCGCGATTGCCTCGAGGATGCGCTTGACGACGTGCGGCGATGCCGGGCGTGCGGCTCGCCGCGCCTGCTGCGCCACGGCGAGCTCGCGACGCTTGCGATCGCCCACGTCGATTGCGACGCCTTTTACGCCACCATCGAAAAACGTGACGAGCCTGGTCTGCACGACAAACCGGTGATCGTCGGCGGCGGCAAGCGGGGCGTGGTCGCCGCCGCTTGCTATGTGGCCCGAACCTTCGGCGTGCGCTCGGCCATGCCCATGTTCCAGGCGCGGCGGCTGTGCCCGGCGGCCGTGCTCATTGCGCCGGACATGGAAAAATACGTCCGGGTCGGCCGCGAGGTCCGCCGGATGATGCTGGAGCTCACGCCGCTGGTCGAACCCTTGTCGATCGACGAGGCCTTCATGGACCTCGCCGGCACCGCTCGCCTGCACGGCCTGGATCCGGCGAAAGCGCTGGCGCGCTTTGCCACCCGGGTCGAAGCCGCAATCGGCATCACCGTGTCCATCGGCCTCTCCGCCAACAAGTTTCTCGCGAAAATCGCGTCCGACCTCGACAAGCCCCGCGGCTTCGCCGTGCTGGGCGGGGAGGAAGCCCGCGGGTTCCTCGGCTCCAAGCCGGTGAGCTTCATCTGGGGCGTCGGCAAGACCATGCAGGGGCGGCTGGCGCGCGACGGGTTCCACCGCATCGCGGACCTCGCCGCCTGCGAGGAACGCCACCTGATGCGCCGCTACGGCGGCGAGGGGCTGCGGTTGGCGCGGCTCGCCCGCGGCATCGATCCGCGGCCGGTCACGCCGGAGCGCGAGGCCAAGAGCGTGTCGGCCGAAACCACATTCGACCGCGACGTCGCCGGCTTCCGCACCATGGAGCGGCGCCTGTGGATCTTGTGCGAGAAAGTTTCGGCTCGGCTCAAGACCGCCAATCTTGCGGGCTCGACGATCACGCTGAAGCTCAAGACCGAGGATTTCAGGCTGCGGACCCGCGCGCGCACCCTGAGCGATCCCACGCAGCTTGCCGCGAGAATCTTTGGTGCCGGTCGCGATCTCCTGCTTCGCGAAACCGATGGAACCCGATTTCGCCTGATCGGCATCGGCGTCTCCGAGCTCTGCGCCGCGGAAAAGGCCGACCCGGTCGATCTGCTCGATCCGAGGGCCTCGCGCGCCGCCGCGGCAGAGCACGCGCTCGATCGGCTGCGCCAAAGGTTCGGGGGCGCGGCAGTCGTCAGGGGGATTACGCTCGACCGGGACGAGGAAACGTGATCCTGCGCCTCGTTTACCGGCAGGGCTTGGTGTCTCTCAGCTCGAGCGAGGTCATGTCGCCGCTGACCGCAAAATCTCCGTAGTCGAGGACGAGCGCGCGTGAGATGCCGTTGTCATAAAGCTCGAAGCTGATGGAGTAGACCGGGGTCTGCTCGCTGGTCTGCTCGGTTTTCTCGAAATAGCTGATCGTGACCGGCCAACGGTCGAGGTCGGCAAGCGCCGACTGGCTCCCGGCCGCGTCGGTCGGCTTGCGTTCGTTCGGCGCAATCTTGCGGCCGATGACGGTGAGCGACTGATACACTTTCTGTCCGTTGTCCGAACCGTCGTAGACGTTGAGCTGCAGCAGCGATTTTCCGGCATGAGCGGCGGCGAGAATGTCGCGCATGTGCTCGGTGGGAAACACCGCCGCCCCGGCGCTGAATCGCTT